>JASHXN010000113.1 GCA_030043505.1 Thermoplasmata archaeon | reverse complement strand
GGCGACGGCTCCTCCGAGACTCCATCGGTAGGCATTCAGCGATGAATGAGGCGGTCGGTCGGTGCGGTCCCTATGGTAATACGATCCGCCTCCAAGCAAATCGCTCATTATCATTCGCCGGGTCAACGTAGTAAGGCGCTAGAGTGGCTGTAACAGGTATTGCGCCTACTCGCCCTGGGCTGACCCGTCCGCCCCCGAGGCGATCCTTCCCGAACAGGGCCCGTCCTCTGGTTCCGTACCCGAGCCCCGGATTCGACACGCATTCCCGGGGCCCACTACCTCTGAGAGCCCTCCACTTCAACCAGGATCTTCCTTGCGCCAATCTTCGAGAGCGCGACCGACTCGGTCCCGCGGAGGCCCATGCTCTCTCGCAAGTCCTCGGGAATACGGAGGACCACCCCCCTACCGCTGTGAGAGAGCTTGCGGCGTAGGCGCAAGGGCGCTCCCCAGATTCCGAGCCGGCGAGCGACCTTCACCGTCCGTTCGCTTTCTGCCTCATCAATGAACTCTTCGCCGCACGTCGTGCAGCGGCGACCCTTCTCGACGAAGGCAAGCCCTTCCAGCTCCGACAGTATGTCGTCGACTCGCTCGAGGCTCCCCTTGCCACAGACTGGACACTTCATGGACACCCTAACCCTCAGTCCCTGTGATGATCAGCACGAGCTTCTCCCCGGGATCGTAGGCGAGTACGAGCTTTTTCGACCCGTCCTTCGTGACCCAAACCTCGAGCTTCGAGCGTCCCATCGGGGCGACTCTCCGAGAGGCTCGGAGCGCTTCCCGAACGTCATGGAAATCCCAGTCCCACTTTCGCATCTTGGTGTTGCGGAAGTGCTTCGAGGGTGCGATCTCGACATCGTCCGGGTCGAACGGTAGCACTTTTCACCACAAATTGTAAGTACAGATTCATACATAGCCTCTCGCTGTTGACGGGGGGGGTGGCCCCTCGGATAGCGTGTATGGCCCCGCTCGTTAGCGGGCCCGCCGGCCCCGGTCGAGGTAGCGGGGCCAGCGCGACTGTGCGCCCATCCGAGTCGAATCAGTCCTCAAACTTGGAACCACAGTTTGTGCAGTAACGGTTCCCTTTGTTCTCTACCTCGACGCCACAGTCCGTACAGACGAGGGGTTGCTCGCGGGGGTCCTCCGCAGGCGCTGACCACAGTTGCCGCAGAATCGCCGATTGGGGTTCACCGACTTCCCGCACGCCGGGCAGGTCTGCACCATGGTCCCTCCGTGCAACGGCCGAGCATGCTTTGAGGCTAATCGTCGCCGGACACGGAGGCTGCCACCGGTCCCGCCCCTAAATCTGGGGGCGCAACAGGTGTTGTGCCCCGGAGGGGACGTGATCCCCTCGGTTGACGTGTCACGAGTAGCCGTTCGTGGACACGAGCGACTGCATACTCCGGGTCGAGAGCAGTCGGATGCCGGGGGCTCGGGAGGCGTGCCGGGCTCTACGTGAGGCCGCCCCTCACCCCGGAGCCGGACTCCCGAGCCCTTCGGAGCTGCCCGGGTCGGTCCAGGTTTCGTCGGACGAGGAGGTTGCTCTGGCCGAACGGGCGGACAACGTGGAACCCTTCCCGCTCGAACATGCGGGCCGTGCCGAACCAGGTCGCTACCGCCCGGCCGTGCGTCGCGGGGTACGCCTCGACGATGCCGCCGCCCTGCCGACGCATCGCCGCGAGGGCCGCCCGAAGGGCGAACCGCGCGACGCCGCACCGACGCAACGGTCGGTCCACGAAGAAGCAAGTGATCCTCCAGCGGGGCGGCGGCTGGAGCACCGCCGCGAGCGCGCGATATTTGCGCCCCCGCTCGACCCGCGGCAGGTCGTCGCGCCTTCCGTACTGACACCAACCGATCGGTTCCCTTCCGCGGTAAACGAGGATCCCTTGCGCGTGTCCCTGACGCAGAAGCTCGCGATGGTCCCGCCGGTTCGCTTCCTGGCGAGCCGGGTTCCCCACAGGGCCGTTCGGGCCGGCGCGATGATAGAACATGCACCAGCAGCCGGCTTGCACCCCGTGGTACTTCCCGAACAGTACCTCAAAGTCGGGCCATCGGGCCGGGGTCAGCTCGCGCGCGCGAAAGGAGGCTTCTGCGCGAGGCCGGGGACGAACTCCGGTGCCCGGTCTCGGCCGCACAAGGCAGCGCACAGCCACGCGGAGCTTTAGCCGGCGGGGCCGACCGCCCCCCACTGCCGGACTTTGCTCGAGAGGAATAGCGGAAGATTGACCACCAGGGTACCGAGGCCGGCGATCAGGTACGTCGACCGGATCCCCACCGAATACACGAGGAGCCCTCCCACGGCGATCCCGGCCGGGATCATCCCGAAGCTGCCCGCTTCGTCCGTGGCGAAGTACCGACCCAGGTACCGATCCGGGATGGTGCGCTGGACGCCCGAGAGCCACGTAGTGTTCCCGATCGACAAGAGCAACCCGACGACGAACGTGAAACCGGCGGCCACCAGCAGCGAGGTCGTCGCCGCGAGGCCCACGATAAGGAACCCCACCACTCCCCACGTCGGGAGCAACCAGTAGCCGGGGCGCCGATCCAGGTGAAGCCGACCCGGGAGGACCGCACCGACAGCAAATCCGGCGGCCCCCACGGCGACCAGGATCGAGTAGCCGGCCGCCCCTTGGTGGAGCCGCTCGGCGGCGTAGAACACGGTGAACGAGCTCCACATCGAGAGGAAGAAGTTCGCCGCCATCGCTGTCAGCGTGATGATCAGCAGGGCCCGCTGCGTGCGAACGAAAGCGAGGCCCTCTCGCACTTCCCCGAGCAACGAGCCTCGCGGGGTCGGCGTGCCCGGATCGACAACGCTGCCGGTCGGGATCACCATCAGAAAGATCATCGTCGCCGACACCGCGAAGGTGAGGGCATTCACGACGAGCCCCACCGCCGCCCCCACGGTGACCACGAGCAGACCGCCGACGGGGCTTCCCACGAATTGCGCGATCGTTCCGCCTCCCTGGAGTAGCCCATTGCCGTCGGCGAGGTCGCCCGAGGCTACGATGCGCGGGATCGCCGCGTTCGACGCCGGGCGGAAGACGGTGCCGAACGTCGCGACCAGGAAGACGATCGCGAGAAGGACGTCGAGCTGGACGCCGAACCACACGACGATCAGTGCCATCGCGCCGAAGGCGGCCGCGCGCCCGAGGTCGCAGGTCAGCATCAGGCGACGGCGATCGAGTCGATCGATCAGGGCCCCCGCGATGAGGCCGAACCCGACGGTCGGCAGGAACTGCACGATGCCGAGGAGGGAGACCGCGAGGGCCGAGTGCGTCGCGCTGTAGACGATCCACGTGAGGACGATCGCGCCGATCGCCGTCCCGGCGGCGGAGGTGACCGACCCGACCCACAGCCGGCGGAAGTTCAGGTTCCGGAGCACCCGCAGCGGCGAACCGGAGGTCGCCGGCGGACTCGCCCCTGCGGGATCCGTGCCTTCGGAAGGAAGGAGTGCCGTCACGGTGTCTTTGGCGTGGCTCGCATCGGGGATAACGTCCGTGATGAACCCCGGAGAAGTGCTCGTCCCCGGCCACCCAGCCCTAATCTCCCGGGGCCCCTTCGCCGGCGCACCCATGGCACGTCGCTTGGCGGCGATCATGTTCACCGACCTGGTCGGGTTTACCCGGCTCGGTCAGCGGGACGAGGAGGCGGCGCTGCGACTCCGGCGGGAGCACCAAGCGATCCTCCGGCCGATCTTCGCGTCGTTCGGGGGCCACGAGGTCAAGACGCTGGGTGACGGGTTCCTCGTGGAGTTCGCGAGCGCGGTCGAGTCGGTGAAGTGCGGGGTGGAGATCCAGCGGGAGGTCGCCCGCCGGAACCAGTCCGCCGGGACCGACGAGCAGTTCCTGCTCCGGATCGGTCTCCACACCGGCGACGTCGTCGAAGAGGACG
>JASHXN010000112.1 GCA_030043505.1 Thermoplasmata archaeon | reverse complement strand
CACGGCACGACCGACCCGACCGCGATGAACTTCGACTGGACCGCGATCCCCCACGCCTCCAGCTCGCGGTCGTAGGCGACGATCGAGAACGTGCCGAACCGGGGAGGGCCCATCGACCGGTTCCGAGCCGAGCGGGCTCGTTACCTTGTCGGACGGCGGAGATGGCGGGCGGGTCCGCTACGCTTCCTCAGCGGGGGCGGCCGCGACCGCGGGTCGGGCCCCGCGCGCCGGCGCCGGGAGCTTCCCTTCGAGCTCCGTCCACAGGGCGTCGATCGCCGCGTAGAACGCGGGCGGCGTGCCGTCGGCGCCTAGCGCCGTTCGGGCCGCCGCGAGGGCCGACTCCAGATCGCCCGCCGCGACCCCGTGCGCGGACGCCCAGCGAACGCTCGCCTCGGCGAGGACGAGCTGATCGTCGGCCGTCCTCCGCCGCTGACGCGCCTCCTTCTCGGGCGGTGCGAGGCCATGGTCCGGGTCCCAGTGCGGGGGTACCGGGGCGGGAATCGCGACCCGGAGCTTTCGGTACGGGTCCGGGAGCGTCGGCCAGCGGGGCTCGGCGAACCGAATGCTGAGCTGGTCGAGCGCGGTCGTCGCGGCGGCGAAGTCGCCCGCCCGGAAGGCGGCGAGCGCCTTGTCGAACGGCGTGAGGACCTCCGGTGGGACAGCCCCCTTCCACGATTCCTGGAGGAGGGCGACGTGCGACGGAACGAGCCGACGGAGCGTCTTCGCCTGCGGAGGGTCGGCGACGGGAGGCGGCGGCGGCGCTCCGGCGCCTTCGGGCGGTCGGTTCGGAGCCCCCGGCATCGTCACTCCGAGGTCAGAGGAACGCCTCGAACTCCTTCGTCACTTCCGGGTACTTCTCGTGGACCGCCCGGAGGATGTTGTGGACGTTGAGCTTCTCGAGCCGGACGCCCGACAGGACGTCGATGATCTTGTCGAACGTCTCGTCGGGGAGCGAGACGAGCTTCTCCTTCGCGAGCCAGTTGCGGTACAGCTTCTCCTCGAGCCGGGCCCGCCAGCCCTTCTCGTACCGCTGGAAGAACTCCTTCGAGGTGTCCCCGGTCGCCGCCGCCTCGGCGGCGACGGTCCCGCAGATCTTGCCGGCGATGCAGCCGTTCGCGATCCCCCCGCCCGTGAGCGGGTCAATCATCCGGGCCGCGTCCCCGACGAGCATCAGCCCGTCGGTGACCGTCTGCTTGAGCGGGGGCGAGATCGAGACGCCGCCGCCGACCATATCGATCTTCTTGCCTTTCGCGTACTCGGGGTGCGCGTCGATCCACTTGTCGAGGTAGGTGCGCGCGTCGGCCATGTTCTGGACCTGGCTGACCTGGACGCCGATCCCGACGTTCGCGAGGCCGTCCCCCTTCGGGAACACCCAGACGTAGCCGCCGGGGGCGACCTTGCCGAGGTAGAAGTCGCAGTAGCGGGTGTCGCACCCGACGTTGGTCATCCGGTACTGCAGGCACGTGTCCATGTCCCGCATCGCGATGTTCGTCGAGATGCCGGCCCAGCGGCCGACCTGGCTCTCGAAGCCGTCGGCCCCGATCGTCACCTTCGCGTGGATGTCGACCGTCTCGCCGAACTGCTTGACCTTCGCGCCGACGATCTTGCCGTTCTCGCGGAGCATCCCGAGGGCGGCGGTCTTGAGGCGGATCTCGACGCCCGCGTTCGCCGCATCGATGGCGAGCTGCTTGTCGAACTCGTCGCGCTCGACGACGTAGCCGACCTCGTTCCCCGCGCTCTTCTCGTTGATCTCGAAGACCTTCTCGCTCGGGGAGTAGATGCGCGCGCCCTCGACCTCGACGTTGATCCAGCGGCCGGGCTTGATGCCGACCTCGGCGAGCCAGTCCTTGCTCATCCCCTCGCCGCAGCGGACCGGGCTGCCGATCTCCTGGCGCTTCTCGATCAGCAGGACGCTCGCCCCGTGCTTCGCGGCCCACTTCGCGGTCATGCTGCCGGCGGGGCCGCCGCCGATGACGAGGACGTCGGTCGACAGCCGCTGGACCATCGGGGGCTCCCGCCTCAGCCGATCTCGATCGCGCCGACCGGGCAGGCCTTCACGCAGACTTCGCAGCGGGTGCAGACCTTCTCGTCGAACGTGATGCGGGTCTCGTCGAGGTAGATGCAGTTGAGCGGGCAGATCCCGACGCACGCTCCGCAGTAGATGCAGAGCTGGCCGCTCGACTCGATATGCAGGCTCTTCTTGTTCGGCACTCGCCGATACCTGCGGGAGCACCCTTCCCGCGCCTCATAAAGGCTACCGAGCAGGGGTGCCGGCGCCCGGGGCGAGGGGATGCTCGTCCAGCCAGCGCTGGGCGTCGATCGCTGCCATGCACCCGTCGCCCGCGGCGGTGACCGCCTGGCGGTACCGATGGTCGCGGACGTCCCCGGCCGCGAAGACGCCGTCGACGCTGGTCCGCGTGCCGTCTCGCACGACGACATACCCCTGCGGGTCGAGCGCGACGGCCCCCCGGAACACCCGGGTCGCGGGCTCGTGGCCGATCGCGACGAACAGGCCGTCGACGGCGAGCTCGCTGGTCGCCCCGGTCCCCGTGTCCCGGAGACGAAGGCCGGTCACCGTCTGCTCGCCCAGGACGTCCGCGACGGTCGTGTTGAACCGGAAGGCGACCTTCGGGTGCTGGCGGGCCCGCTCCTGCATGATCGGGCTCGCGCGCAGCCGCTCGCTGCGGTGGAGGATCGTGACGGAGCTCGCGAACTTGGTGAGGAACAGCGCCTCCTCCATCGCGGTGTCGCCGCCGCCGACCACGGCGAGCTTCTTCCCCTTGAAGAAGAACCCGTCGCACGTCGCGCAGGCGCTGATGCCGTGCCCGACGAGCCGCTGCTCCGAAGGGACGCCGAGCCACCGCGCCGTCGCCCCGGTCGCGATGATCACCGCCTCGGCCCGCAGGACCCCGTTCGTGCCGGTCGTGAGCGTGAACGGGCGCCGTGTGAAATCGACCGCGGTCACGTTGTCGTCGACGAACGCCGCACCGAACCGCTCGGCCTGGCGGCGCATCTTCTCGATCAGCTCCGGGCCGAGGATCGGGTCCGGGAACCCGGGGTAATTCTCGACCTCGGAGGTGATCAGCAGCTGCCCGCCGGCCGGGACGCCGGCGACGACCCGGGGCCGCAGCTCGGCGCGCGCGCTGTAGAGGGCGGCGGTCAACCCCGCGGGGCCGCTCCCGACGATCGCCAGTCGGTCGACGCCGGCGTCCGGGGCCATCGGGGTTGGACGGGGGGGCGGGGTTAAAGCGGCGAGGGGTCGCGCGGTCGGTCAGCCCGGTCGGTGGCCGAGCCGGACGCCGCCGCCGGGCTCCGCCTCTCCGTAGGCTCCGCGGAAGAAGACGAGCGGCGGCCGCTCTCGGCCTTCCTCGAGCCGGACGACCTCGCCGATCACGAGCACGTGGTCGTAGGCGACGGTCTCGGAGGCGACCCGGCACTCCAGCGCGGCGAGCGGGTCGTCGAGGATCGCCGCTCCGGTGGTGCCCCGGTGCAGCCGAACCCCGCGGAACTTCTCCTCCGACGGGACCGCCCGCGCGAACCGCTCGCTCAGCTCCCGCTGGTCGGCGCCGAGGAAGCTGACGGCGAACGCGCGGGACCGTCGGATCACCGGTAGGGAGTCGGCGTCGCGCTGGAGGCTGACGAGGATCGAGGGAGGTTCGAGCGCGACCGAGACGAGCGCGTTCACCGTGAGCCCCGTGTCCCGGCCGGCGTCGTGCGCGGTGACAACGCTCACCCCCGTCGCCCAGTGGCCCATCACCGCACGGAACGCCGGCCCGGCCGGGGGGGCGCCGCTCATTCGTCCCGCCAGCGGAACAGGCGGACAGCGAGCACGAAGACGACGATCGCCGCGATGACGACGACGGCGAGGTCCGCGAGCGCTCGCGAGGTGTTCGAGAACAGCATCACCTGGTTCATCCCGTCGATCACGTAGTAGAGCGGGAGCACGTGGGCGACCGCCTGCAGGCCCGGCGGGAAGCTCGAGACGCTGAAGAACGTGCCGGAGAGGAACATCATCGGGAACGTCACGATGTTCCCGATCAACGCGGCGCTCTCCGGGGTTTTCGCGGCCGACCCGCAGAGCATCCCCAGCGAGACGAAGAAGAACGGACCGACGATCAGGAACGGCAGGACCCCCAGCGTGAGCGTGACGTGCGCCCCGAACAGGTAGACCCCGGTCCCGATCATGATCCCGGCCGAGACGAAGGTGAGCACGATGTACCAGACGATGCGCGCCGTCAGCCACTCGCTCCGCGTGAGCGGCGTCAGCGACAGCTCCCGGAAGATCCCCTCCTTCCGGTACGACGACGAGATGTCGACCAGCGAGAACATCGGGCTCGTCAGGATCGAGAACCCGATCAGCCCCGGGATCAGGTAGTCGATGTACTTGTAGACCGGG
>JASHXN010000111.1 GCA_030043505.1 Thermoplasmata archaeon | reverse complement strand
GAGGCTGAACTCCGCGGGACTCTCCTTCGTGCGGGTCCAAGTGAGCGCCGACAGGTCCACCGAACTCCACGGAGCGAGCGCCACGGCGCGCCACCGAGGCTGCCCAGATAACGCGACGGGTCGGCGCCAACTCCTCGCCCCCCGGCTCAACTAGCTTCGGGAGCTTCGGTCGCCGATGGACAGCCGTGTCCGGGCGGTCGCAGCGACCGCCGGCTCTCGCGGCGCAAGGGGCGTGGCCGCCCGGGCTCCGCTCGCCGCCTCGATGCTGCTGGACCCGCCCAGTACGGATCCCGATGCTCCGTGAGACGACCTTCTACATCGGCGGCGTGGCGGTGATCGCCCTCGGGGTCGCCTTGGGCGCGGGGCTCTTCTTCACCGGAGCGGGCTGGCCGTTCGCCGGAGCTTGGCTGAGCGCGGGAATCGCGGTGGGACTTGGAGCGTTCTTCGTGTACGTGGGGCGAGAGTCGCGCACCTTCCGCCTCGACTGGCTCCGAGAGGCCGAAGCCGGACGGCCTCCACCCCCCGGGGGACCTCCACGGTGACGCCGCGTTCGACCGCCGGGCTCCTCCGGCGGCCCCGTCCGTCTCCCGCGGCCCCGGGGCGGTCTGGGTACGGAGGAAGCTCTTCGAGGCCGGCTCCGCTGCCCTAGGGTGGCCCCCTCCGCCCCCGAGGACCGTGCGGACGCGTCGGCAACCTTTTCTCCGAGACGCCGGTCCTTGAGCGTGGCCGGGATGGGGTAGCTTGGTTATCCTGGGGGACTGTGGATCCCTCGACCCGGGTTCAAATCGGCGCGGGGCACCCCCGCCGTGAAACTCTCGGTCCCGGCCCTACCCGGAGCGGCGGGTGGCCCGTCGCCGCGGGCGCTTGACGCGGCGCGTCGGACGCTTCGTCATCCGCTCCAGCACTTCCGGTAGCTCCGTCAGGGAGAATCCCGCCCACGCCGCGCCCCACCGCTCGAGGTCGTCGGGGGTCAGCGTCCACCCTGGAACCGTGCTCGCCCTCCCGAGCGGCACGACCCCGTCCACCGACCGCGCCGCTTCCATGTCGAAGCGCGAGTCGCCGACGAGGAAGAACGGCACCGTGCCGTACCGCCGTCGATACTCCGCGAGGTGTTCTCGCTTCGTCCCTTCGCGGGAACCGAGGACATCGTCGAACCAGTACCGGAGCCCTTCGCGCTCGAGCAGGAGCTCGGCCATCTCGGTCTCCGAACCGGTCGTCACCGCGAGATTCCACCCGGCGGCGGAGACCGACTTGAGCATCTTCGGCACGTCGGGGAACGGCTTCGCCCGGGCGTACGCCTCCGTCACCTTGCGCTGATGGAAGGTGCGCGCCGCCGCGGCCCGCCCCGCCGACGGTGCCTCGGGGAACAGTTGGGCCAACTGCGCTTCGAACGGCATCCCGGTGGTCGCCAGATAATGAACGCGCGCCTCGTCCTCCGGCGTACCGAACGCTTGGTGGATCACGTCGGCCGCGACGTCCGCGATCAAGCCGAGGTCGTCGAGCAGGGTGCCGTCCAGGTCGAAGAGCACGACCCCCCTCGCCGCGGCCACCGAGGCCGCCTCCGGCTTCGGCCGGGGCGGGAACGACATGGTGTGCGCGTGGGCCGACGCCGGAGCTACGACGGGCAGCTCGAGCCGGCGGGGAGCCTCGTCGGGAGCGTCCGGGGGCATCGGGGCGCCGTGCCGGCGGCACCTTTAACGGTCGCGACCGTACTCTTTGCTGCTCCGACGCCTCGACGCGGCGGAGGCAACGGCGGCCGACGAGCATGCATCCGAGTCGCGCGATCCGGGGACGGACGACCAAGCTCCTCGACGGGCGCCGGATCCTCGTGGGGGTCTCCGGGTCGATCGCCGCGGTGGAGGTACCGAAGATCGTGCGCGAGCTCCTCCGCCACGGCGCCGACGTCCGTGCCGTGATGAGCCCGGAGGCGACCCGCATCATCACGCCGGAGGCGCTCGAGTTCGCGACGGGCCACCCTCCGGTGACCCAACTGACGGGGAACGTCGAGCACGTCACGCTGCTAGGTCCCGGGGAGGGTCAGGCGGACCTGTATCTGATCGTCCCCGCGACCGCGAACACGATCGCGAAGATCGCGCACGGGATCGACGACACGCCCGTGACGTCGTGCGCTTCGGTCGCGCTCGGAGGGCGCGTTCCCCTCCTGCTGGTGCCGGCGATGCACGGCACGATGGGCGAGAACCCGGCGGTGCGGGAGGCGCTCCAGAAGCTCCACGGCTGGGGGGTCGGAGTGCTGTTCGGCCCCGCGACCGAGGGCGAGGCGAAACTCGCCTCCCCCGAGGAGGTCGCGGCCGCCGTCCTGCACCGCCTGGGCCGGGGCCCGTGGGCCGGTCGCCGGGTCGTGGTGATCGGGGGGGCGTCCCGAGAGTCGATCGATGCGGTCCGTTCCGTCACGAACGAGAGCTCCGGGGCGACCGCGGTAGCCTTGGCGAGTCAGGCGTACTTCCGCGGCGCCGACGTCGAGCTGTGGACGGGCGCTCTCACCGTTCCCGCTCCGCCGTGGATCGAGCGTCACGACTGGCGGTCCGTCGGCGACCTGTCCCGGTTGGCCGGGCGACGAGCCGCCCAGCTCCGGGGAGCTGCCGCCGTCTTTGTCCCCGCGGCCCTCTCGGACTACACTCTGGAACCCGCCGCAGGTAAGATCCCGTCCCGGGATCGCCCGACGCTCCGCCTGACGCTCACCCCGGCGCCGAAGCTCCTCCCCCGACTGCGTCGTCTGGCGCCGGCTCCCACCCGGCTGATCGCGTTCAAGCTGCTCGCGGGCGCCACGCCCGAGACGCTCGAGCAGGAGGGCCGCCGACTCCAGGCGGAGAGCGGCGCCGACTGGGTGGTCGCGAACGATGCGACCACCGTCGGCGCCCCGGAGTCGTCGGTACTGGCCCTGCCGAGATCCGAACCCCGTCGGTGGCTCCGCGGGCCCAAGGCGGACGTCGCGGGGAAGCTGTTGGACGACCTCGGGCGTGAGCTGTCGAACGACCCGCGCACCCCACCGCGAACGTCGGCCGCCCGTGCCTCCCAGCGCCCGGACCGGCCGTCGCTCTCGGCACCTCGCGGGTCGGGTCCCTCCGGAGCGCCTCCCGGGCGCCGCCGCCGTTAAGACGGCCGCCTTTCTCGCCGCGCCCGGTCGCTCATGGTCAAGCTCACGGAAGGTCGAGGGAAGGCGCTGTTCCGGAAGTACGACATCCCCGTGCCGCGGGGCGTGGTCGTCGCCTCCGCCGACGAAGCGGAGCGTGCGACCTCGTCCGGGCAGGTCCCGCTCCCGTGCGTTCTGAAGGCGCAGGTGCTCGCCGGGGGCCGCGGGAAAGGGGGCGCCGTCCGCTTCGCCGCCACGCCGGCCGAAGCGCGGGCCGCGGCGGCCGCGATCCTCTCGACGCCGTTCCAAGGGGAGACCGTCCGCGAGGTGATCGTGGAGGAGAAGGTCGCCATCGGGCGGGAGCTGTACGTCTCCCTCGCGCTCGACCGTACGCTCCGGGTCGCCACCCTCATCACGAGCGCCAAGGGCGGCGTGGAGATCGAGACGGTACCGGACGGCGAGAT
>JASHXN010000013.1 GCA_030043505.1 Thermoplasmata archaeon | reverse complement strand
CCGATCCGGCCGTGTCTCGCCGGCGTGGTCGTGCGCGCACCGACCGCCACCTCGCTCGACGATGGCCTGCTCCACGAGGCCGTCCGTTTTCAGGAACTACTGCACACGACCGTCGGACGCGACCGCCGGACGATGAGCCTCGGGATCTACCCGGCTCGGCGGCTGAAGGCGCCGATCCGCTACGCGCTCGAGCCGGTCGATCAGGTCGAGTTCGTGCCGCTGGACAGCACGGTCCCGGTTCCCGGAACGGCGTTCTTCCGGGACCACCCGATGGCGGCCCGGTACGGGGCGCTCGGCCGCACGGGGGAGCAGTGCCTCACGTTGCGGGACGCCGCGGGGAAGCTGCTCAGCGTGCCCCCCGTGCTGAACAGCCGGACCGCCGGGGAGGCCCGCGCCGGCGACAAGGTGCTCTTGCTGGAGGCGACCGGCACGCGCGCGCGGGCGGTCCGGGACGGCCTGGGACTGCTCCTCGTCGTCTTCGCCTCCCGGGGCTGGTCGGTAGCGCCGGTAGCGGTCGCGGGACCGGGAGAGGAACGTACGACGGGGGAGGAGATCGTCGCCGACGCCCCGCGCGAACTTCCCGCGGAGGTCGTGCGGGCGATCTCCGGCGACGATCTCGCCTCCTCCACGGTGCTCGGGCGGCTCGGGCGCGCCCGCCTCTCGGCGCGACGGATCCGCGGCGGCTGGAGGGTCGCCGTGCCGCCGTGGCGACCCGACCTGCAGACCCCGGTCGACCTGGCGGAGGAGGTCGTTCTCGCTGGGGGCCTCCGCGCCGAGGACGGCGTCGTGCCGGCCAGCACCGGCCGGGGCCGCCGGCGAGCCGAGTCGAAGTTCCAGCATCAGATCGCCGAGCTCCTGCTCGGGCTCGGCTTCGCGCAACCCGTCACCCCCGTCCTGGTCTCCGACGAGGCGGCCGCCCGGCTGACGGGGACCTCCCCGATCCGCTTGGCGAACCCGGTCTCGCGGGAGTACTCGGTCGTCCGCGATCGGCTGCTGCTCTCGCACCTGGACGTCCTGGCCCGCAACACCCGCTACGGCTACCCGCAGCGGTTCGGGGAGGTCGGCCCGGTCGTCGTCCGCGCTCCCGGCTCCGAGTCCGGGGGCCTGACCCGGGTCCACGCCGGCATGGTCGTCGCGGGCGAGGGAACCGGGTTCGCCGAGGCGGCGGGGTTGATCGACTACCTCCTTCGGGCGTTCGATGCCGGCTCGGTGCGCGAACCGACCGAGCTGGCCGGCACCGTCCCGGGCCGTGCGGCCCGGGTCCGGGTCGCCGGAGAGACGGTGGCGGAGCTGGGGGAGATCCACCCGGAGCTGCTCGACCGGATCGGCGTGCCGGCCCCCGTGGCGTGGGCCGAGCTCGACCTTACGGCCCTGGCGCCGCTGGTCGCCCGTCGCGACAGCACCAAATAGCGCTCCTCGGTGGACCGGCGATGACCGCCGCGCGGAGGCGCGCCGACCGGCCGCCGGACCGGAAGGCGTGGGAGGAGGCGGCGCACCGCGCGATCGGGGAGCGCGCCGACGGCGGGTCGCTTCCGCTGCTTTCCGGACCCGGGGACGACCCGGACGCGACGTTCCTGGGCGAGGTCGGTTTTCCGGGGGAAGCCCCGTTCACCCGCGGGATCCATCCGACGATGTACCGCGGCCGGTTGTGGACGTACCGCCAGTACTCCGGCTTCGGGAGCGCGGCGGCGACGAACCGCCGCTTTCGGTTCCTGCTCGAAGGAGGTCAGACCGGGCTCTCGGTCGCCTTCGATCTGCCGACGCAGAACGGCTACGACTCGGACCATGCCCGGGCGAAGGGAGAGGTGGGCCGCTGCGGGGTCCCGATCGCCTCGCTCGGGGACATGCGGACGTTGATGGACGGACTTCCGCTCGGCGACGTCACCGTCTCGATGACGATCAACGCGACGGCGCCGATCCTGGTGCCGTTCCTGGTCGCCACCGCCGAGGAGCGGGGGGTCCCGCGAGCGAAGCTCGCCGGCACGGTCCAGAACGACATCCTGAAGGAGTACATCGCCCGCGGGACGTACATCTACCCGCCCGAAGCGTCGATGCGGCTCGCCGTCGACGTGATCGAGTTCGCTACGCGCGAGATGCCGTCCTGGAACACGATCTCCGTCTCGGGCTACCACCTGCGGGAGGCCGGCGCGACCGCCGCGCAGGAGGTCGCGTTCACGATCGCCAACGCCGTCGCCTACGTGCGCGCGGTCGCGGCCCGGGGCCTCGACGTCGACGCCTTCCTGCCGCGGATCTCGTTCTTCTTCTCGGCGGACATCCATTTCCTCGAGGAGATCGCGAAGTTCCGGGCCGCGCGCCGGCTCTGGGCCCGGACGGTGCGCTCGGTGTTCGGCGCGAAGAGCGCGCGTTCCCAGCAGCTCCGCTTCCACGTTCAGACCGCGGGCTCCAGTCTCACGGCGCAGCAACCCGAGCTGAACGTCGTGCGCACCACCCTGGAGGCGCTCAGCGCCGTGCTCGGGGGCGGCCAGTCGCTGCACACGAACTCGCTGGACGAGGCGGTGGGCCTCCCCACGGCGGCGTCCGCCCGGCTCGCGCTGCGCACGCAGCAGATCCTCGCCGAGGAGTCCGGGGTCGCTTCGACCGTCGACCCGCTGGGGGGGGCGTACGCCATCGAGGAAGCTACGGACCGGCTGGAGCGGGAGGCGAACGAGTACCTGGCCCGCGTGGAGGCGATGGGCGGCGCGCTCGTCGCCGTCGAGAAGGGATTCTTCGCAGGCGAGATCGCGCGGGAGGCGTACCGCGTCGCGCGGGCCCGCGAAGCGCGCACGGAGCTGGTCGTCGGGGTGAACGCGTTCCCGGAGTCGAACCCGAACTTCTCCCTCTTTCCCCACGAGGGGCGCGGCGTCCGTGGCGAGCGGATCGGCGCTTCCGAGGAGCCGAAGCAGATCGCCCGGCTGCGGGCGTGGCGGCGGCAACGGGACGGCGCCGCGGCCGCCCGCGCGCTGGCCGAGCTGGATCGGGTGAGCCGGTCCGGCGAGAACGTGCTGCCCGCGGTCATCACGGCCGTGCGCGCCGGCTCGACGCTCGGCGAGATCGCCGACGTCTGGCGCACGCGGTTCGGGGAACAGCCCCCGTCGACCGCGTTCTAGGAGGGCGATGGAGCTCGACCACATCGGGGTCGCCGTCGCCGACCTCGCGGCGGCGACCGCCCGGTGGCGGCCGATCGCCGGCGCGCCGGAGCGGCCCCCCGAGGAGGTGCCGGGCCAGGGGGTCCGGGTCGCCTTCCTGACCGCCGGGGCGGTCCACGTCGAGCTCCTCGAGCCGGTCGCTCCGGAGTCGGCGGTCGGCAAGTTCCTCGCCCGGCGCGGGGAAGGCCTCCACCACCTCGCCTTCCGCGTCCCGAGCGTGGACGCCGCGCTCCGGGGCGTGCAGGAACGCGGCGGGCAACTGGTCGATCAGAAGAGCCGGCCGGGCGCCCGGGGACGACGGGTCGGGTTCGCGCACCCGTCCGCGTTCGGCGGGGTCCTGGTCGAGTTCGTGGAGGGCCCGTGAGCCGCGTGGCGGGCGTCGACCTGGCGATCGTCTACGATAGCCGCGGGGAGCCGACCGTCGAGGCGACCGTGATGCTGTCGAGCGGAGCCCGGGGGGTCGCCGCAGCCCCCAGCGGCCGCAGCACCGGGGCGCACGAGGCCCGGGCGTTCCCGGAGGGCGGAGCGGCGGCCGCGGTCCGGCTCTTCCGCGAGCGCGTGCGGCCAAGACTGCTCGGCGCCGACGGGGAGCTGGCGAATGTCGACCGCCTCCTGGCCGAGGCCGACGGGACGCCCTTGTTCACGCAGATCGGAGGGAACACGTCGACCGCGATCTCGGTCGCCACCGCGCTCGCCGTCGCCGAGGAGACCCACCGTCCCCTCTGGCGGGTCCTGGCGCGCCCCGGGGTCGACGCGCCCACGTTCCCCGCCGTCGTCGGCAACTGCCTGAACGGCGGGCGCCATGCGATCGGCGGCCCGGATATCCAGGAGTACCACGCGATCGCGCGCTCCGCGAAGCCGCAGGAGTCGATCCGCGCGGCGCTCCGCGTCCACGCGCTGCTCGGCGAGGCGCTGCACCGTCGCTTCCCGACCGCGGCGCTGGGACGGGGCGACGAAGGCGGGTGGGTCGCGGCGATCGGGAACGTCGAAGCGTTCGAACTGCTCCAAGCCGCGTGCGACCGCGCCCGGGACGAGCTCCACGTCGATGTCCGGCCCGGGGTCGACCTCGCCGCGAGCGAGTTCCTGCGGGACGGCGAGTACCGGTACAAGGAGCAACGCCTCACGGCGGAAGGGCAGGTTCGGTTCGTCGCCGACCTCGTCGACCGGTTCGGGCTGGTCTACGTTGAGGATCCGTTCGGCGAGGAGGAGTTCGGACCGTTCGCGGAGCTGAACCGCGCGGTCGGGAGCAAGGTGCAGCTCGTCGGGGACGACCTCTATTGCACGGACGCCGCCCGGGTGCGCCGGGGCCTGGAGCAAGGCTCCTCCAACGCGGTGCTCGTGAAGGTGAACCAGGTCGGCTCGCTCAGCCGGACCCTCGCGACGGTCGATCTGTGCCGAAGCTCCCGGCTCGCGACGGTGACCAGCCACCGCTCCGGGGAAGTGCCGGATGCGTGGTTGACCCACGTCGCGCTCGCCTCCGGCGCCTGGGGGCTCAAGTGCGGCCTTCTCGGCGGAGAACGGGTGGCAAAGCTAAATGAACTCCTGCGGCTCGGCCGCGCCGCTTTCGGGGAATGATGGCCGACGAGGAGGTGCTCGCGGAACCGGCGGTCACGTCGGCCGACGGGCAGGACATCCAGCCGGGGGAGCTGCTGATCCCGGAGGACACCTACCTCACGAGCGGCGTGCACATCGGCACGCAGCAGAAGTCGGCGTCGATGCGCCGCTTCGTCTACAAGGTCCGCTTCGACGGCCTGCACGTGCTGGACGTGCGCGAGACGGACCGGCGGATCCGGTTCGCCGCCAAGTTCCTGGCGCGCCTGCCGGCGGAGCGGGTCCTCGCCGTCTCCCAGCGTCAGTACGGCCAGAAGCCGGTGCGCGTCTTCTCCAAGACCATCGGCGCCGTGTCGTTCGCCGAGCGGTTCGTTCCGGGTTGCCTGACGAACCCGAACCTCCCCGAATACTTCGAGCCGAAGGTCCTGGTCGTCACCGACCCGGCGACCGACCAGCAGGCGCTCAGCGAGGCGGTCTCGATCGGCATCCCGGTCGTCGGGCTGTGCGACGTGAACAACGAGACGCGGAACGTCGATCTGGTGATCCCGGCGAACAACAAGGGCCGGGTCGCGCTCGCGACGGTCTACTGGCTCCTCGCGCGCGAGGTCCTCCGGGCACGCGCCGGCGGCGCCGAGGTAGAATACGCCCCGACGATCGACGACTTCCAAGCGGCCCTCTAAAGCGTCTTCGCGTCGCCGACGGTTCGGGAACCGATTTATCGCCACCGCCGCTCGACAGAGCGTGAGCCGCTCGTCGCCGGGGTTGCTGGAGCTGCTCGTCAACCACGGGGTGCCGGAGAAGGCCGGCCGTCTGTACCTGGTCGCCTGCCGCGCCGGCCCGGTCACCGCCCGGGAACTCGCCCGGCTCTCGGCGGTCGACCGCGTCGAGGCGTACCGTCTGATCCAGGGGCTGATCTCGGAGGGGCTGCTGAGCTCGACCGGCTCCCGGCCGATGAAGTTCGCCCCGCTTCCCCCCGAGCGGCTGCTCGACCGGTGGATCTCCCGGCACACCGAGAAGCTCCGCGTCCTGCAGAACGACCGCTCCCGCATCCTCGCCGAATGGGAGGCCGGGCGCAGCGAGCCCGAGGAGGACCCCCGCAAATTCTCGGTCCTGGAGGGACGGGAGAAGATCCGGGGGTTCCTGCGCCGGCGGGTCGGCACCGCCGCGCGGGACATCCTCGTCACGGCGACGGGAGCGTGGCTCCCGCTCCTGCTCGACGCGGGGCTCGACCGCGCGCTCAAGGAGGCGCACGCCCGCGGCGTGCAGGTCCGCCTCGTGACCGAAGTGGCGCGTACGAACCTGACGGAGGCCAAGCACCTCGCCTCCGCGTTGACGCTGCGGCACGCCCGGGCCCCGGTGACGAACCGGGCGGTCGTGATCGACGGCGCCGGCGCGCTCGTCTTCGTCTCGGGCGACGTCGGCCTCGGGCGGGCCCCCGAGGAGCAGGTCGCGCTCTGGTCGGTGGACCCGGAGTTCGTCCGCCTCGCACGCGACTACCACCGGCGGCTGTGGGTGACGGCGGAGAAGGCGGAAGCGCGGTTCGTGGACCTCGAAGAGCCGTCCACCGCATTCTTGCCGGTCGTCGCCGGACGGGAGGCGGTGCCGTTCCAGCGTCTCAAGGAGATCGCCAAGCTCGGCATGCGGGCGTCGGGCGTCCACGAGCTCCGGCTCGACCTGCCCGAGCTGATCGGGACGATCGCGCGGCAGCTGGGGAAGGAGATCGCCTCGGAGATCGACGGCTCGACCCCGGCGGAGGTCGCGAAGAGCTTGAGCCAGTATTACGCGACGCACACGATGGGGAAGCTCGGCATCGAGCGCGAACGGCCTCTGACGTTGCGCGTCACCGGCTGCTTCGCGTGCACCGCGGAATCCCCGGAGATCGGCCGCGAGATGTGCCCGCAGCTCCTCCGCTCCGTGCTCGAAGCCCGGTTGGGCCCGGGATGGGCCGTCACCAAGCCCGACCCGACCCAGCACTCGCGCCGGGGCTGCATCTTCACGGCGACCGCCGCCTGAAGGTCGCGGCCTCTCCGAGCTGCTCCCGGTTCCCACCTTATACCGGCGTCGGCCTGCGGGGGTTCGGCTCCCGCCGGAGCGCGGGAGCGGGATCGGTCCGTGGACGGCAAGGTCGTGACGATGACGCTCGTGGTGTCGAACAAGACGAAGGCGCTGGAGTTCTACACGCAGTCGGTCGGCTTCGAGAAGAAGACCGACGTGACCGGGCCCGGGGGGTACCGGTACGTCACGGTCGGTCCGAAAGGGCAGGAGTTCGAGTTCGCGCTCTGGGAGGTCGGTTCGGCGACCGACCCGACGCAGGAGCCGGCGTCCCGTCGCTGGGCGCCGGCGACGATCCCGCCGATCTTGATCCGCGTCGCCGACTGCGAGGCGGCGGCCCGCGAGCTCAGCGGCCGCGGGGTGCAGTTCCCGCAACCGCCGACGAAGCACCCGTGGGGGGTGGTGGCGACCTTCCAGGATCCGGACGGGAACCTGTTCTCGCTCTCCCAGCTGCCCGCCGGACGGTAGGACCTTGCCGCGCCCCGCCGCCCCAGGGGCGCTGCGGGGGCAGGCCCGTCGACCGGGGGTGCGACCCGCGCCGAGGGGATGCAGGATAACTGCTCAGGTCGAAGTCGTCCACGTGCCGGTGTAGCACATGTAGTAACAAACGAGACACGGCGGCATCAACACATAAATAGACGTTGCCGGTACGCCCCCGTACAAGACCATGACGCCCTCCTCGCGACCCTCGGTAAGCGCCAAGGCCCGTCCGACCGCCCGGAGCCCGACGCCGCCGAAGGCCACCGCACCGCCGACCCCCGCGACGCCGCCGGCGTCGGACGCCTGCCCGAACTGCGGTTCGACGCACCTCATTCGGGACGAGATCCGCGGCGAGATCGTCTGCGCGGACTGCGGCCTCGTGGTCGACCAGAGCGCGCTCGTCAGCGACCGGGGCCAGCGCGGTTCGAAGGAGGACACGGGCCGGGAGGCGCGCGGCTGGGGCCCCGTCATCTCCCCGCTGATGCCCGACAAGGGCCTGTTCAGCGAGATCGGGGTGCCGACCCGCGACTTCCAGGGGAACTCGCTGTCGCGCAACACCTCGCTGAAGTTCTACCACCTCCGCAAGCTCAACCACCGGCTCCGCGCCGCCCGGACGCACCAGCGGAACCTGGTCGTCGCGCTCGGGGAACTGAACCGGCTCGCCGGGGTCCTGGGCCTCTCGCGGGAGGTCAAGGAGTCGGCGACGTACATCTACCGTCGCGCGCTCGAGCACAAGGCGACCCGCGGCAAGAAGATCGTCGCGCTGGTCGCGGCGAGCGTCTACGCGGCGTGCCGCCAGTGCCACGTCCCCCGGACGATGAAGGAGATCATCGCCCACTCGAAGGCGACCAAGATCGAGGTCGGCCGGGCGTACACGCTGCTGGCGCGGGAGCTCAAGCTGGGCCTCAAGCCGGTGGAGCCGCGCGACTACCTCGTCCGGTTCACGCAGGACCTGAACCTCTCGAAGGAGGTCCGGCAGAAGGTGCTGCAGCTGCTCGAGCAGGTCGAGCAGGTCTACTCGACGAGCGGCGTGCTGCCGAACGGGATCCTGGCGACGATCATCTACATCGCCTCGAACCTGATGGGCGAGCCGCGGAGCCAGGACCGGATCGCGGCGGTCGCCAACGTGACGCCGGTGACGATCCGGAACCACTACAAGGAGCTCCTCGACCTCCTCGGACTGCCGAAGAACCTCGCCAACCCCCAGGCGCGCGGGCTCCTTCCCCCGGTGGGGGACGGCGCCGACGCCCCCGAGAAGCTGGAGTCGACCCCGGCGGCCGCCGCCCACTAACCGTCTCCGGACCTCCTCGCGACCTTCCCTCCCCCGGGGGGAGCGGGAGGGCCGGAGACTTCCCCGCCCCGGAACCGAGATGAACCTGCGGCGCGCTCGGGCCGCGTGGCGGGTTCGGCGCCGCTCAGCTACTCGTCGTACCGCACGTACCTCGAGTGTCCCCTGAGGTGGAAGTACCTCTACGTCGAGCGGCGTCCGGAGACCCCCCGCGGCTACTTCACGTTCGGACGGGTCGTCCACTCCGTCCTCGAGGAGCTCGTCCGCCCGCTGGTCGTACCTTCGGTCCGACGGCGCGACGGCGCCGAGAGTCAGACGACGCTGCACGACTGGGCCGACCCCGGCGCCCCGGATGAGGCGCCCGGGGCTCGTCGTCCGCCGCCGGCCGAGGCCGTGCTCGCAACGTACGACCGCCTCTGGTCGAGCGAAGGCTACACGTCGCCCGAGGAGGAGCAGCGGTATCGTACCCTGGGCCGCGAGCTGCTGCTACGGTACCGGGACGACCTCGAGGTCCACCCTCCCGACCCCGTCGCCCTGGAGGAGCACCTGCAGACGACGTGGGACGGACTTCCCGTCCACGGCTACGTCGACCGGATCGACCGAACTTCGACGGGGGGTCTGGAGGTCCTCGACTACAAGACGACGCGGGACCTCACGGCGGACGACGCCGCGACGTCCGACCAGTTGAGCCTGTACCAGGTGCTGGTCGAGCAGACGTACCGCGCGCCGGTCGAGCGGCTCACGCTGCTCCACCTCCGTTCGCTGACGCCGCTGCGGACGGGTCCGCGGGGGCCCCGCGTGCTCGAACCGCTGCATCAGAAGATGGGCGAGGTCGCCGACGGGATCCGGGAAGCGGCGTTCGAACCGACCCCCGGTCGCCACTGCGGCCGGTGCGACTTCCGGTCGATCTGCCCGGAGTTCCGCGCGATGCCGACGGCGGAGGCCCCGCGCCTCGCCGAGCTCGTTGACCGATTCGATGCGCTGCGGGCGGACGAGCGACGGCTCGAGCGCGAGCTCGCGCAGACGGCCGCCGAACTGCACCACGCCGCGGAGGAGCTCGGGCTGCACCGCGTTCCGGGCTCCCGGGCGGTCGCCGTGCGGCACCGCGAGATCACCTGGCAGTACCCGCTGGAGGCGATCCGTCCGATCGTCGAAGGGGCCGGCGGAGCCTCCCGTCCGCCTCCGGCGACCCCCGAGGAGGTTCGGCGTCTCCTGCGGGACCCGAGCGTCCCAGCCGAAGCGCGCCGCCGGGTCGCCGAGACCGGTTCGCGCAAGGTTCGATGGTACTGGGAGCTGGAAGACGCCGACGGTCCGTCGCGCTAGACGGTCGCGCGGGCAAGCGCTTTGAAGGTGGCCCGATACTCCTCCGTATGGGGGTCCGTCTCTCCGACGAGGCGCGGCTCGCCCCGCTGACGGGGCGGCGCCCGACCGTCACGACCGTCTGCTCGCATTCCTCCCTGCAGATCTTCCACGGCGCGCGGTTGGAAGGGCTGCCGACGATCGGCATCGCGATCGGCAAGCCCCCGCGTTTCTACGACGCGTTCCCGCGGGCGCGGCCCGACCGGTTCCTGACGGTCGAGCGGCACAAGAACGTCCCCGCGCTCGCCGAGCAGTTGCGCCAAGCCGGCGCGGTCCTCGTCCCTCACGGTTCGTTCGTCGAGTACCTTGGCGCGGAGGAGTTCGGGAAGATCGACGTCCCGGTGTTCGGGAATCGCGCCGTCCTCGGCTGGGAGTCGGACCGCCGCAAGGAGCGGACGTGGCTCGAGAGCGCCGGCGTCGAGATGCCGAAGCGGTACGAGGACCCGTCCGAGGTCGACGGGCCGGTGATCGTGAAGTACTACGGGGCGAAGGGCGGCAAGGGGTTCTTCCTCGCCAAGAATCGCCAGGCGCTCGAGGAGTTCCAGCCGACCGGACCCCACGTCATCCAGGAGTACGTGCTCGGCACGCGCTACTACGTCCACTTCTTTTACTCGCCGCTCTCGGACCGCGGCTATCGGGTCGGCCACGGTTCGCTCGAGCTGCTGGGAATGGACCGCCGGGACGAGGCGAACATCGACGAGCTGTACAAGCTCGGAGCGCAGGAGGAGCTGTTGAAGGCCGGCATCCGACCGACGTTCGTCGTCACCGGCAACGTCCCGGTCGTCCTGCGCGAGTCGCTGCTCGAGAAGACGTTCGAGGTCGGCGCGCGGATCGTCGAGCGGTCGATCGAACTGTTCGGCGGCATGGTCGGACCGTTCTGCGTCGAAGGGATCATGACCGAGGAGCTGACGTTCAAGGTCTTCGAGATCTCCACGCGCATCGTCGCTGGGACGAACCTGTACGTCTCCGGCAGTCCTTACTCCGACCTTCTCGAGCCCGGCCTGTCGACGGGCCGGCGGATCGCTCAGGAGATCGTGCGGGCGCAGGAGCAGGGCCGCCTCCACGAAGTCCTGAGCTGAGCGGGCGCGTCGCGCGGCACCCACGGACACAACGGTGACCGACGCGGCGATCGTGGCCCAAGCGGTCACGAAGGTCTATCCGGGGTCGGCGAGCGGCACCCGGGCGCTCTCCGAATTGTCGCTCGAGGTCCCGGCCGGCGGCGTCTACGGCCTGATCGGCCGGAACGGGGCCGGGAAGACGACGTTCGTCCGTATCGCGGCGACCCAGCTCGCGCTGACGAGCGGGTCGATGACGGTCCTGGGGCACGACATCCGGACCGAGGAGCGGGCGATCCGGGCCCGGATCGCCTGCGTCCCGCAGGAGTCCCGCCCGCTCTACTTCCTCACCGTCGAGGAGGTCGTCTACCTTTACCTCAAGATGCGCGGGCTGCCGGCGCCGGACGCCCGCCGCCGTACGAACGAGGCGCTGGAGGAGCTGTCGCTCACCGACTACCGCAAGCGGCTCGTCAGCCGCCTCTCCGGCGGCTTGCGCCGGCGGACGCTCTGCGCGATGGTCCTCTCCTCCGACGCCGACGTCATGTTCCTGGACGAACCGACGACCGGGCTCGACCCGGTCGCGCGGCGGGAGGTCTGGAAAGCGGTGCGGCGCGCGAGCCGCGAGCACCGGACGGTCGTCCTCACCACCCACTACCTCGACGAGGTCGAGGCGCTCTCCAGCCGGCTCGCCCTGATCGAGCAGGGTCAGCGCCGGCTGGAGGGGACTCCCAGCGAGCTGCGCGGGCGGGTCCGCTACCCGTACCGCGTGACGGTGACCGGGGCGGTGAGCCGGGAGCAGCTCGCTTCCTACGGCTCGGTGTCGCCGATCGACGGCGGCTTCCTCGTCTTCGCCCGGGAAGCGGAGGCGCGCGAACTGACCCGCTGGGGGCTGGAACGGGGCCTCCGGCTCTCGATGGGGCCGGTGAGTTTGGAGGACATCTTCCTGGAGGTCGTCGGCAAGTCGATCGACGTCGACGACGCGCCGCTCGCCGAGGAGGAGACGGCATGAGCGACCGCCACCGGCTCCGTTCGCTCGGGACGTTCGTCCTGCTGAACGGCCTGATCCCGATCCGGACGCAGCCGCTGTACCTCGTGAACCTGATCGCCTCGCCGCTGTCGTTCCTGTTCTTCATCTCGGTGATCTCGCACGGCCATCTGCTCGGCTACGCGATCACCGGCGGCCTGATCTTGACGATGCTCTCGGCGGGGACGGGCCTCCAGTCGGACCTCACGCACTATCGGCACGACCTCAAGTTCCAGGACATCGTCGTCGCGTCGCCGGTCGAGGCGCCCGTCTACGTCGCGGGCATGGCGTTCAGCGAGCTCGTCTACTCGCTCCCCGGGATCGCGCTGTTCGTCGTCCTGTTCTTCGCCGACGGCCTCGCGACCCCGGTCGGCGTCGCCGTCCTGGTCGGCGTCCTGCTGCTCGTCTGGGGCTTCGCGACGGCGCTCGCCTTCACGCTGGCGACGTACTTCCAGGACGTCCGGGAGACGTTCATGTTCAGCCCGATGATCTCGCTGCTGCTGACCGTGCTCCCGCCGGTCTACTACCCGCTGTCGTACCTGCCCGGGTGGGCGCAGATTGCCGCACGGTTCTCCCCGACGACCTACGCGGCGTCGCTCGTGCAGGCGTCCGTGAGCGGCGTCCCGCTCTCCGTCGGGGTCGCCGGGCTCGACTGGGGCGTCCTCGGGGCGGTGACGGCGGCGCTGTTCCTCGTCGCGGCGTTCAAAGCGCGCTGGAAGGAGCCGTGAATACCGTTTCATCCGCGAGGCCTTATGTACGAAGCTCCGCGTGGCCGCGGCCGAATGCTTCTCTTCTCCGACCTGCGAGGCCCGGCCGCCGAGGAGGAGCGCTATTCGCAGTGCCTGTTCTGCGGTCGCGGGATCGTCCTGCTGCCCGACGACCGACGGCACGGGGCGTGCTTCGACTGCCTCGCGCTCTCCGTCCCGCCGCCGTCCGCGTGCCCGAACTGCGGGGTCGGCATCGCCGGCGAGGAGCGGGCCCTCGGGTGCCCGGAGTGTCGCTGGTACCCGGGCCGCGACTAGCGCGCCGGCGTTTCCGCTAGCTTTATCGACCGGACCCGGTCGGTACGGACGGGCGTGCCGAGGTGGCTCAGACCGGTACGGCGCGAGCCTGGAAAGTTCGTGGCGATTTTCGCCTCGGGAGTTCAAACGCCGGGCGCGGTCGACCCGGCCCGGTGGAAATTCTCCCCCTCGGCGCTCCCCTCCGGGCTCGTCGCATGACCGCGCCGGGAGCCGCCCCGTGAGCGTCGCCAAGCCGGCGGCGGCCGCGGCGCTGCTCCAGGTCGACGCGATCGTCCAGCGCCTGGCCGGACGCCAGGCGCTCGCGGAGGCGTGCCGGTTCCTCGCGGCGTCGTTCCCGCACTACTCCTGGGTCGGCGTGTACCGGCTGGACGGTCGCGAGCTCGTGCTCGAGGCGTACGACGGGCCCGAAGCGACGGAGCATACCCGCATCCCGATCGACCGGGGGATCTGCGGACGCGCCGCGCGCGACGGGGCGACCGTGATCGTCGACGACGTGCGCGCTTCCTCGGAGTATCTCGCCTGCTTCCTCAGCACCCGCTCGGAGGTCGTCGTGCCGATCACCGCCGACGGCCGGGTCGTCGGCGAGGTCGACATCGACAGCACGCGACTGGCGGCGTTCGACGCCAGCGACCGCGCCTTCCTCGAGAAGGTCGCGGCGAAGCTCAGCGGGGCCGTCGTCGCGACGGCGAACGCCCCGCCCGCTGGAGACGCCGGTTCACCGTCGCCAGCGCCTCCCTGAGCGCCCGGGCGGCGTCGAACGGCGGAAGGCCCCCCCGCGAGGCACCAGCCCGTCGGGCCTCCCGGGCGATCGTCCGCAACGCCCGGGTCAGCTCGTCGACGATCGGGAGATCGGCCTCCCGGCTCGTCCGGGAGAGCGGGTTCAGGTCGATGGAGATGACGCGCACGCCGGCCCGTCGCAGGGCGGCGGCGCGGTCGCCGTCCTCCAGCGGGACCAGGCAGACGTCCGCGCGCGCGATGCCACGGGCGTCGATCCGCGCCCGGTCCGACGGAAGATGTGGGAGGAGCGCCGTCGGCCGAACCCCCAGCACGTCGCGCACGCCGGCGGCGCGCAACGCCTCGGCGATCGCCCGGGCGCGCGCCGGGGTGCGGTGGAACAGGTTCACCTCGACCCCGAGCCCCGGCACCGCGCGTTGGAGGCCGGCGACCTCCCGGGCGGCCAGGGCGGCCACGTTGC
>JASHXN010000110.1 GCA_030043505.1 Thermoplasmata archaeon | reverse complement strand
TGCACCCTCCGCCCCCGCATCCGACGACCTTGATCGCGGTCTTCAGCGAGGCGAGCAGCGCCTCCAGCTCGGCGTCGTCGCTGGACGGCGGGGGGGGCGCCGGTTCGGAAGTCCGCCGACCTTCGCCGGGCAGGTGCGAAAGAATCTCCTGAGCGAGTGGCCTCGTCACGCCGAAGAACCTCGGTTCGCCGAGGACCGACTGTATTATAAAGGGTTGACGCGGACTTCGCGGCGGCACGACGGAGGAGTCGTGCGGTACGAGCTCTGGGAACCCCGGTACGCGGCGATCCGGGCCGACTTCGGCTACCCGTTCGACGCGGAAGAGCGCGCCGCCGGCGTCCTAGAGGGGCTGCTCCCCGCCGCCGCGCGCTCGCGCGGGGCGGAGCGGCTCCGGGCCCGTTTGGCCGGTCGGGACGTGGTGGTCGTCGGCCTCGCGCCGGGGTTCGGCCCTCCTCCGGTCTGGCGGCTCCCCCCGACCGACCCGCCCATGGCCCTGGTCGCGGCGGACGGCGCCGCCCGCGTCTGCCTCGAAGCCGGCCTCGTGCCGGCGGTCATCGCCACCGACCTCGACGGACCGGTAGCGTCCGAAGTGGAGGCGAACGGGCGGGGCGCGGTGGTCGTGATCCATGCGCACGGCGACAACGTCGACGCCCTGCGGAGATGGGTCCCCGAGTTTCCGGGAGAGCTCGTCGGATCGTGGGCCGGCCCCCCGACCGAGGTGCTGCTCAATCCCGGAGGATTCACCGACGGCGACCGGGCCGCCTACCTCGCCGACGCCGCGGGGGCTCGGCGTATCCTGCTGTGGGCGTTCGACTTCGACGAGGCGCGAGAGCCAGCGCTGCCGGATCGAGCCGTCAAGCTGCGCAAGCTCGCGTGGGCCCGGGAGAATCTGCGCGACCTCGCCGCGGCGCGAGATACCGGGGTCGAGCTGTGGCGCCGGGTCGGGACGCTGGTTCACCTCGGCAACGCCGAGAGGTCGACAAGGTAGACGACCTGCGGGCCGTTCTCGTACACCGGGACGAACCCCGGTAGCCCGAACCAGGCGAGGGCGGCGCCGGTCATCGGAAGGGCCAAGTCGGCCGGATTGAGCGCGACGCCGTGGAGCATGACCGCGTCGAGCGCGACGAACTCGATCGGGGCGGCGGTCGCCGGATTCGGGACCCCGGAGGCGTTCAGCTCCGCCCGGGCTGCCGCCCAGCTCGTTCCGGTGAACAGCGCGGGCGTTGTGACCCAGGTCGCGCGAAGCCCGTCAAAGCCGAACAGGAAGGAGCTGAGCCGATGGTCGGAGGCGACCGTGACCCCGGGCGGCAGCGCGACGCCGACCCACATCCAGAGCGCCGCGTCGCCGTGGGTCAACCCCTCCTCGAACCCTCCGAAATCCGCCTGCGGCGGATAGACGATCGCCGCGTTCGCGGCGACGACGACCACGACCGCGAGCGACGCGGCGACGATCGCCCGCCGGCCTCCGTGCTCACCGACCCGGGCGACGAAGCGCGCGGCACCGACCGCCATCAGCAGTCCGAGAGGGAGGAACAGGTACTCCACGTGCCGGTCGGGGGCGAGCGTCGCCGAGAGGTCGGTGAGCACGCTGAGGTGCGGCGACACCGGACCGACGATCGCGAACGCCAGCATCGCGCCGGCGGAGAGGCCGAGCGCTCCTAGCCACGCGAGCGCGAACGGCGCGAGCCGGGACGGCGTCAGGGCCTTTCGACTCCCCGCACCGAAGACCCCGAGGATCAGTACCGGGGAGAACCAGAGGATCGCGCTCGGCTGGGTGTGCTGGCTCGTGCCGGGCAGCGGAATGAACAAGAGCGCGGCGGCGCCCACGAAGACCCCGACCGCGATGATCGTCAGGTCCCGGATCACGCTCGCATCGGTCGGCAGGCGGACCCACGGTCGGGAGCTCCGCGGCCGCTCGCGACGCCACCGCACGACCGCCGCGGAGCACGCGACGACGACCAGCGCCAGCGCTTCGAAGGCGAGGAACCCGACGGCGGCGCTCTGCCCGAGCCCGGGCAACAGCACCTTGGAGACGAACTCGCTCGTCCCGTAGAACCAGAAGCCGAACGTCGCGGTCGCGAACGCGGCGATGAACCCGAACTCCCGGGTCGGGAACCGTCGACTCCACAGCCCCGGGCGCCAGAGCTCGAGGAAGACGATCCCTCCGAGCGCGCTGACGACGAAGAAGTACGACGAAAGGTGGTGCGTGACGATCAGCGCCGCGCTCGTCGGGGCGAGCACGGCGTACCACCGGACGTCGTGCCGGGACTCGATCAGCATCCAGAGGGCCGCCACGGCGAGGAAGTCGCCGAGCGCCAGCGGCGCCGGATGCGCGAGGGAGAACAGCCGGGGCATCGCGACCGAACTGATCGCGCTCGCGAGGAGCGCGATGTGGTCGTTCGGGTACAGCCGGCGGAACAGCAGGAAGAGCGGGAGGACCGAGAGGACGCTCACCGCCGGGATCACGACGCCCAGGGCCGAGAACGTGCCGACCGACATCGCCTGGGCGGCCCCTCCGGCCAGCAGGAAGATCCCGGGGAAATCCGGGTAGGCCGTTCCCCAGCCGCCGTACGCGGCACCGTGCGGCAACGCGCCGGTCGTGACCAGTTGACTCGTGAGGTAGTAGTACTCTCCCGTGTCCGATCCGAACGCGGCGTAGCTCAGGTACGGTTCCAGGACGAGCGCGACCAGCAGGACCGCGAGACCGGCGAGCAACACCACCGTGGCCAGCTGGAGCGCCGGTTCCTGCGGACGCTCGGCCGCGGGGGCCGGGGTGCTAGTACCCATCCGAGGGACGGGGAGGCCGCCAACCGTTCATAGGGTCGCGTTCGGACCGGCGGCAGCCGCCCCCGGAGAGGTCGGTCGTCGGCACCCATAAATAGGGGGGCCAAGTGCGGCCGCCCGAGGCCTCTCGCCGGATGCCGTCGAAGCGACGTTCGGTCCCTACGCGCCGGCCGCCGGCCAAGAAGGTTCCTCCCCGACCGGCACCGAAGGCGAAACCCAAGGCGCCGACGAAGGCAGCTCCGTCAAAGAAGCCCCCCGTGACCTCCGGTAAGCCGCCGGCGAAACCGACGCCGAAGGCGGCGTCGAAGCCGGTAGCCAAGGGGACGGCCCCCTCCAAGTCGACCTCGAAGCCGGCCGCGCCGACGAAGGTCCCGATCCCGGAATTGGAGGTCCCGCTGCCCGGGGGACGCCGGCATGTCCTTTCGTTATCGTTCGTGCGCGACGGGGACGAGTTCCTTGCCCGGATGGAGACCGACGCCGGTCACATCACGGAGTTGAAGAACCGCTCGCTCGACCAGTTGCTGACGCTCGTCGCCGGCGAGCTGGAAGACCTGCTTTCGTAGGTCACGCCGCCCCGTCCTCGACGGGATCGGCGGGGATCAGCTCCGCGTCCAGTAGGAACGTCTTGCGTCGGCTCCATCCGGAAAGCTCGATCGACTCGATCGCCACGGGCGAGAGGATCCCGGGAGGGAACCGCTGGACGACCCGCCGCCGCAGGCGTGCGCCGCGCGGAAACGGGTGCCGCCCACCGAAACGACCGACGATGACGACCTCCTCCTCGCCGAGCAGGACGCCCCGCGGGGTCGAACTGACGACCAGCAGCGCGCCCCCCACCCCCAGCACCGCCGCGAGCAGCCCGGCGAGCTCCAATTCGTACGTCGCCCCGCTCGTCCCGCCCGTCGACGACGAGCGTGTCAGGGCGACCAGAAACGCGTAGACCGCTGCGATACCGACCCCGTAGAGCAGCGACAGCCGAAGACCCCGGGTCGTCGCGCCCCGGTTGGGCCGGAACGGCACCTTCGGCTCGGAGGACTCCGGGGACCGGGAGCGTGGCGCAGGGTCGACCGACCCGGGGGCGCGGGCTACCCGCACCGGTCGCGCCGACGACATCGGAGCTGCCTCCAGGTCCGAGAGGCCTTCGCCCGTGCCTTAAACTTGAGTTCGCATCGCCGGAGCGCTGCCAAGCCGTCGGGACGTCGGCCCGTGAATGCGGGCGTTCGAGATCGTGATCGACGCTGCCGGCGGGCAGCGGCTCGTCGGAGCCGCGTCCTAGGTCTCGAGCTGCGGGTCGACCGACGCGCCGGCGGTCGCCGTCGGCCGGGGGAGCGGCGCGCTCAGGTCGACGAGCGGGACCTTCCGCGCGATCTCTTTCGCCATCGCCGAGCAGCTCGACGGGGGGACGGGCCGGTTCGTGTAGCCGGGCAAGGCGAGGTCGTACGTCACGACCTTCTTCTCGGCGATCGTCTCCCAGACGGCCCGGAAGACCCGGTCCGCGGCTTCCCGTTCGCCGAGGTGGCGGAGGAGGAGCTCGACGCACAGGATCTCGGCGACCGGGTCGGCCCGGTCCTGCCCGGCGTACTTCGGGGCCGAGCCGTGGACCGGCTCGAACGCGGCGATCTGGTCGCCGAACAACGCCCCGGGGGCTACGCCGAGCCCTCCGGCGAGGCCGGCGCACAGGTCGGAGAGGATGTCGCCGAACAGGTTTGTCGTGACGATGACGTCGTACTCGCTCGGCTTCTTGGCGAGCTGCATGCACATGTTGTCGATCAGCCGCTCGTCCGCGGTCAGGTCCGGGTACTTCGGCGCGAGCTCCCGGAACGACGCCTGGAACAGCCCGCCGGTCGTCTTCATGATGTTCGCCTTGTGGACCGCGGTCACGTGGTGGCGCCGCTCCTTGCGCGCCAGCTCGAAGGCGAAGCGGATGATCCGGTCGCACGCCTTCCGGGTCACGACCGCCACCGATTCCGCGGCGGAGTGCTCCCGGTCGACCCAGTGCTCCACGCCCGAGTAGAGCCCCTCGGTCGCCTCCCGCACCACGATCAGGTCCGTCTCGGGAAACCGTGTCCCTTCCCCCGCGATCGCGCGCGCCGGCCGCACCGAGGCGAACAGGTCGAGCTGCTGGCGCAGCGCGACGTTCACGGAGCGGAATCCGCCGCCGATCGGCGTGGTGATCGGGCCCTTCAGGCAGAGGCGGTTGCGGCGGACCGAGTCGAGGACCGCCTCGGGGAGGGGCGTGCCTTCGCGACGGATCGCCGGCTCGCCCGCCTCGACGACGTCCCACTCGAAGCCGACCCCCGTCGCCTCGGCGACGAGGCGCGCCGCGCTCGTGACCTCCGGACCGATCCCGTCGCCGGGAATGAGCGTGATCCGGTGCGTCACCGAAGGCTCCCGGGCCGCCGAACCGCGGTCGGATTTAAGGCCGCGCGGCGGCGGGCGCGTCGAGCTTCCCGCGCACGATCCGCAGCACCCGGTCGCGCACCGTGTTCGGTTCCCGGTTGTCGGTGGCGACGACGACGACCGCGTCCCACGACGTGGCGGCCAGGTCGGCGACCTCGACCCTCGCGGTCGGGGCGCCCGGGTACGGCGGCGGGAACGCGGTGCTCAGCTCGGGGAGCGTCGCCTCGACCGCCGCGAGCGCGGTCGTGCGCGGGAGCGTGAACCGCACGCGGTGGACGGTGTGTCCGCGAGGGAGGACGACCAGCGCCTGGATCACGATCCCGTTCGGGATCTTCGCGTACCCTCCGACGTCCAGCGCGACGACCGTGTACGTGAGCCCGACGTCCTCGACCGTGCCCGTGTAGGTCGGCGGGACGGACTCGTGCGGGTACGACGAGCCCAGGATGCCGAACTGCCAGGTGATGAACCCGACCCTGTCGCCGGGCCGGAACGGGTCGGCGAAGACGAGAAGGATCCCGGCGAAGACGTTCGCCAGGACCGTTTGCGACGCGAGGCCGAGGACGACGCCGGTGAGGCCGGCGCTCAGCAGGATCGACTCGGCGGAGACGCCGGAGAGCTTGAACAGCGCCAGCGTCGTGGCGATGGCGATCAGCAGGTTGACGAACAGCCGCACGGCGTGGCCGCGGTTCCCGAGACCCTGGCGCGCCAGGACGGCGTTCAGGGCGTTCGTGACCGCCCGCGCCACCAGGAACGCCACGAGGACGACCGCGCCGCCCTCCAGCAGGAGCACCTCGGCGGCGGTGAACCCGTGCAGGAGCCGACCGTTGAACCCGACGAACAGCACGAGCAGCACGGCGGCGAGCACCGCGGCGATGACGAGGTCGCGCGCGAGGATCCCCAGCGGGCGGTCGGGCGGTGCGGCGGCCATCTCGGGGGGTCAGGCGACCGCGCGGAAGGCGGTTTCCATAGGGGAATCTAACACTCAACAGTTTTCTTATACACAGCAGATATGTGCAATGCGATGTTCGCCGTCCCGCACCCGGAAGTGCTCGCCCTCGACTGGCTCGCGCCGCATCCGATCGCACGCCAGGGGGAGGTGGAGGAGGTCGTACGTCGGCTGGACCCGCCCCACCCGGTCGCGCCGCCGCCGTGGATCGTCGCCGTCTCGGGACCCGCCGGATCGGGGACCTCGACGGTCGCGCGCCGCGCGGGCCGGGAGGTCGTCGAGCGGCTCCGTAGGGCTCCGGGCGGCGGGGAGCCCCGCCTCCTTCGGGTCCGTCTGGCGGGATTGAACGGTCCGCACGGGGTCGCCGCCGCCCTTCTCCGCGCGTTGGACGACGGGTTCGACGGGCGCGGATTCCCGGTCGCAGAGATCCTGGCGGGCCTTCTACGACGCCTCCGACGGGACCGCCGTCCGTTCGTCGTCGTGCTGGACGACGCGGTCGTAGGCGGGCCCGAGCTCTCCCCCGTGCTGCGCGCGCTCGTGAGCCCCGACCGGTTCCTCCCGGAGGGGGAGTCCGGGTTGCCTCCGTGGTGGACGATCGTCGCAGGTACCCCGGAAGGGCTCGTCTCGGCCGAGCGCCCGCGAGGAGGACCCTCCATCTGGGGACCTCCCGTGCGCTTGCGCGACTATCCTCCCGAATCGCTCGCGGAGATCGTCCGCGACCGGGCCGAGCGAGCTCTCGGACGGGCGCCGCCCGCCGCATGGACGTCACGGTGGGTCGCCGGGGCGGTCGAGGACGGGGGCGGGAGTCGCCGCGCGATCGACCTGATGCGTCGGGAGCTGCTCCGGAACGGTACCCCCTCGGCGGGGGGCTTCGTCCCCCCGCACGGGGAGCCGACGATCCGGATCGAATCGTGGGTCGTCGAGGCGATCGGGCGGGCGAGCGGCGGCGTCTGCGCCCCGCTGGGCGAACTCCGCCGCACGGAGGCGGCGCTGGCGCAGGTCGCCGGTTACGAGCCGCTGCCGACGACGACGCTCTGGCGGCGGATCGTACGGCTCGAGCAGGCCGGCTACGTACGACGCGAGATACGGACCGGGGGCGCCGGCGGCAGCCGCTCCGTGCTCCGGGTCCTGACGCCAATCGACGAGTGGGTCACGGCTCCGCCGCTTCCTCAAAGTCGTCGAGACGGCGCGCCCCCTTCCGGAGCGCTGGGGCCGGCGCTGGGGTCGACGGGGCGTCCGGCGGGGGTACCCGCCGCCTAGTCCCGTCGAGCTGCCCGACGACCATCTCCGCGAGCGCCCGCGAGCGGAGCGCGGTCTCGATGCGGGCGAACGGCGCCTGCCGCAACGCGTCGCGGTCGCGCAGCCCGGCACGGAACAGCAGTCGGGCCCGGACGCGCCCGATCCCCCGGAGCCGGACGAGGTCGAGAAGCTCCTCCTGCACGCCGTAGCGAATCCGCAGCGCGAGATCGTCCAGCGGACGGCTGAGCCGCCGCTGGAACGCGGCGGCGAGCCGTCCCGCCCCGTAGAGCAGCCACTCGGCGTCCTCGACCTTCGTCCGGAGGTCCCCGGCGCCGAGGTTGTACTTCTCGGTGATCTCGACGATCGGGGTTTCGGCGAGCCACGCTTCGAGCACCGTCGCCGTCTTCAGCGTCGCCAGGAACCCCTCCAGGTCGAGCTCGAGCGGAGGCTCTTCCGGCCGAACGAGCAGCTCGTCCGCCTCGTCGTGGTAGCGGCTCAGGAGGTCCGCCTCCTCCCCGCGGCGCAGGAACAACGACGGAAGGTCGGGCGTGGCCGCCACGGCGGCGAGCAGGCTGAACGTTCCGACCCCGATAGGGGCGCGCGCGAGCGCTTCCCGGAGGACGATCGCGCTCAGCGGGTCGAGATACAGTTCGCTCGTCAGCTCGCCGAAGCGCGTCGCCCGGAGCTCCGTCCCCTTCTCGAGCAGCTCGTGCCGCGCGAGGAAGGTGCGCACACGGTCGAGCTTCCGGTGGAGGTCCGGCAGCGGGAGCGTCTGGCCGTAGAACGTCGCGGCGAAGAACTCGCGCAGCTCCGGCTCGGTCCGGACGGCGTGGCTCGCCACCAGCGCGAGCAGGTGCATCCGAAGCGCGGG
>JASHXN010000109.1 GCA_030043505.1 Thermoplasmata archaeon | reverse complement strand
CGGAACGACAGCGGAACACTGCCGTGCTGCAGCAGGAGCGCGACGTACGTCGTCAGGAGCGACGAGTCGTAGGTGTTGCCGGTCGGAGCGACGACCGCGGCGGCGACCTCGACCGCGTACAGTCCGACCGCGGAAAGCAGGGCGACGGCGAGCCACGGGTTGCTCGCCAGCTCGCCGAGCGGCCCCGTGGGGTCCCGGGAGACCCCCCGCCGTCGATCTCGAACGAGCCGGTAGGCGATCAGGAGCGCGGCGGCGAGCGGTATCCCCTCCACCACGGGGGCGGTGAACAGCCCCAGCTGGACGGCGGCGAGCAGGTAGAGCAGTCCGCCTCCGAGATATACGTCAACGATGAGCCGCTCGGCAAGCTCGGGGCTCCTCCAGAACGGGATCCACCTGGCGCCGACCCCACGGACCGCTTCGCCGACGACCGCGACCTCCGCGCCCCAGAGCAGGAGAGCGAGCGCCCAGAGGCCTCCCGGGGGTCCGGGGATGCTCACGCCGGCGGGGAGGTCCGTCTCGGGTTAAAGGAACGGCTCCGCTCGCGCAGACTCCGGCGGGCCCGGCCGCGGCCCGGGAACGAGGCTGCAGGATAACCGCGAAGGTCCGCCGGTCCGTCGGCAGCGTTAAGTCGGTCGGGGGATGAAGGGGCTGGCCGTACGGGAGTCTCGATGGCACGCGAAGGTCGCCGCAACGTCTGGCGAGCTGTTCCCCTCACGCTCGCGCTGGCGATGCTCGCTGTCGTTGTCCTCGCCGGTCTGCTGCCCGACACGGGCGTCGTGAGCGCCTCGTCCAGCTGCACCTACGGCAAGTGCCCGGCCGCGCAACCGCTCTCCCTCTGGGTCGTGAGCATCTCCGTCATCGTCGTGATCCTGGCGCTGATCGCCGCGCTGCTGCTCCTGCGCCGCAACCGCCGCCGCCCGCCCGCTTCGAGCGACGGGACGGTGGAGGCGGGGGCCGGCGCCGGTGCGGTCGGCGGGACGACCGGCCAGAACTGGTCGGAGTCCCAGGACTCGGGCGACGCGACCTGGAACGAAGGGTCGGTCGACTCGACCGGCGGCGACTCGGCGGACGCCGAGCCGGCCCCCGCGGACGAGCCGGCGGAAAGCTCGTAGGCCGCCCGAGCGCCCGCTCGGGGGCTCCGGGCCCGAACGAACCGTTCCGTAGCCAGTTATTTACCTCGGGACGCGCCCCGGCGTCGGGGCGGTCGTCGTCGTGGCGTCGCAGCAGCCGAAGGACGTCCGGGCCGGTTTCACCACCGTCACCGCGGGAACCCTCGTCCTCTTCGTCGCGACCCTGTTGCTCGTCGGGTTCACGTTCGTCGCGCGCGTGCTGATCGTCCGCAGCGTTTCGGTCGCCTCCTGGAACGCGTTCTCGCTCGGCTACGCGCTCGTCCAGGTGCTCCTCGCCGTCGGCACGTACGGGATCACGGTCGCCGTCGCCCGAACGCTCTCGGCGTCGCAGACCGAGGCCGAGTCCCGGACCGTCGTCCGGACCGCCCTGGCGCTCGGGGTCGGGGCGGCCGTGGCGACGGGGGGAGGCCTGATCCTCGCGGCCCCGTACATCGGACGGGCGCTCGGCTCCTCCCAGCTCACCGCCGGGCTCGGCTTCTTCGGCATCGCGATCGCCTGCCTCATCGTCGCGTCGGTCCTCGCGAGCATCTTCCAAGGATTCTCGAACGTCCTGCCGAACGCGCTGTTCATCCAGATCGTCAACCCCGGGGTCTTCCTCGCGATCCTGGCGACCGCCTACGTCGTTCCGCTCGGGCACGGGCTCACCGCCGCCGTCGTACCCGCGGCGACCACCGCGGCGGTGCAGCGGACGGCCCGGCGGTCGCCCTGCCGCTGGTCGGACGGCTCGTCGACCATCTCAGCTACACGGACACCGTCGCCGGCTTCGCGGTCGCCGCCGCGGTCACGCTCGCGGCGTCGGCCGTCTACGCCTTCCGCGCCCTCCCCCGTCCGTACGTGCGGGGCGAAGGGCACCCGGAGAGCCGGTCGAAGCTTCTTCGGCTGATCGCCCCGCTGCTGGTCTATGGCACGATGGTCAGCTTGGCCGGCTCGGGCGACACGCTCGTGCTCGGCGCCTACCACTACGCCGAGGTCGGGGCGTACTCGGCGAGCTTGACCCTCGCCCGCCTGGTGCAGATCGGGATCTCGTCGGCGTCGTACATCTTCCTGCCCGTCGCCTCCGGTTTCCTCGCGCGGGGGGAGCGCCGGGCGGTGGCGCTCACCTACGCCACCGTCACGAAGTGGCTGACGCTCTTCTCCCTCCCGCTGTTCGTCGTCTTCGTCTTCCTTCCGTCGCGGTCGCTCGACTTCGTCTACGGCCCGAGCTACGGGCACGTGATCGTACCGCTCCAGCTCGTCGTGCTCGGAGCGTTCGTCGGGACCCTCCTCGGCCCGGCGGCGATGGCGCAGGTCGCCTGCGGACAGGCGCGCCTCCTCGCCGTCAACGCGGCCGCGGCGGGCTCGGTCGACGTGCTCCTCGCCCTCCTGCTCGTCCCGCACTACGGGGAAGTCGGGGCCGCCGCGTCGTGGGCGACCGCGAACATCGTCTACTGCGCCCTGTGCCTCTCCGAGCTCGCCGCCGCGCAGCGGATCCACCCGTTCGGGCGGGATTTCCTCCTCCCGCTCGCCCTGGTCGGTGCCCCGGTTTCGGCGGCGCTCGCGATCGTCCATCCCCGCGTCCCGTTTGTCGCCCTACCGGTCCTTGCGCTCGGCGTGGCGGTGCTCTTCGCGCTCGTGGTGATCGTCACGGGATGCCTTGGCGAAGGGGACCGGCTGCTCCTCGGGGCGGTGGAGCACCTGGTCGGCCGGCCCCTGCCGTTCCTGCGCCGGTTCGCCCGCCGACTCTCCCCTCGCCCGCGCTAGCGGTCGCCGCGGGCACGGGCGAGGGGAGGAACCCCCCTCCGCACGAGCCGGAGGCTCCGGGAAGCCTCCCGTCGGCCGCGGCATGCTTACATAGGACTACCGGCATGGAACTGTTCCGGGCGCGGGGGGCGTCCCGGGCCTGGACCACGTCCCGATGAATCTGCGGCGTCGCGCGGTTGTTCCGCTTTCCCTCGGGCTCGGCATGCTCGGGGTCGTCGTGGCCGCGGGCCTGAGCCCTAACACGGGGGTCGTACGGGCCGCGTCGAACTGCACCTACGGCCAGTGTGTCGCCTCGCAGCCGCCGTTCCCTCTCTGGGCGGTCGCCGTCTCGGTGGCGGCGGTCGTCGTCGCGCTCCTCCTCACGCTCCTCCTCCTGCGCCGCCGCCGCCGCCCCGGCCAGCCGCCTTCCGAGTGGCAGGGTCCGGGAGGGTCGGGCGGTGGGCCGTCCGGCGACATCCCGCGGGCGGACCTCGCCCCCGTCGCCGGAACCGGCGCGGTCGCCGGGAGCACCGTCCCCGCGTGGCACGAGGGGACCTCCCACGACGCCGAACCGGAGGAGACCCCCGCAGAACCGGAGAGCCTGCCTCCGACCGGGGGTCCGTCCGGCGGCATGCCGGAGGAGCCCGAGGCGGCCGTGTCGGCCCCGCCGCTCCCTCCGCCCGCCCCCTCCCCGGGAAGCCCGACCGTCCGGGGTGGCCCGGCCCCTACCCCTAAGGCCGCCGAGCCTGCGGCGGAGGAAGGGGAACCGGACATCGACTCGTTGATGTCCGAGCTCGAGAAGATCTCCGGCGAGATCCTGAAGAAGGGTCCGAAGAAGCGCGCGACGACGACGCCCGCCGGTGGCACCGCGGACGACGCGTCGGCCTGATCTCGCTCGGGAAGCGTTTATACCGCGCCGACCGGTCGATACGCCGATGGCCCCGGCCGAGCCCGCGTCCGAAGTCCCGGAGCAGCTCCGCGAGCTGCGCGAAGCGATCCGGAGGTCCTCGGTCCGTCCCCGGAAAGTGGAGGTCGGCGTAGCGCTCTCCGTCGCGCTCGGGCGCGAACGGGGCTCCGTCTCCTGCGGGGGATGCCAGGTGCCCCTCGAGATCGACGGGATCCCTGCCGAGACGAACGTCCACCTGCGCACCCCGTTCCGCCTCATCGTCGAACCGGCTCCCGGCTCGTAGACGACCGCCGCGCGGGTCCGGATGTCCTTCTCGCTGGTCGGGACGATCGCGGACGCCACGATCGCCGTCCTGCGCGCGGTCGGACTCCCCGGGCTGCTCGCGCTGATGATCGTCGAGAGCTTCGGGATCCCTCCGATCCCGAGCGAAGTGATCCTGCCGTTCGCCGGCTATCTCGTCGCGGAAGGGGTCTTCTCGTTCGGTGCGGCGTTGGCGATCGCGGTCGTCGGAGGCCTCGTCGGAGCGTTCGCCGCGTACGCCATCGGCCGAGGGTGGCGCCACCGCATCGAACACTTCGGCGTCGGCCCGCTCCGCCTGCATCCGGAGCACCTGGACGCGATGGATCGGTTCTTCGCTCGGCGGGGGGAGGTGGCGGTCGCGGCGGCGCGGCTGATGCCGGTCGTCCGGTCGTACGTCAGTTATCCCGCGGGGACGGCGGAGATGGATCCGCTGCGGTTCGGGGCGTTCACGGCCCTCGGCCTCACGCCGTTCGCCGCGGTGCTGCTCTACACCGGCGTCGTGCTGAAGGATCACTGGGGGATCGTCGAAGCCCTGTTCGGCTGGCTGAACTACGTCGTTCTCGCCCTCGTGGTCGCGGCCGGGGTCTACCTGTATCTCGTGCTCACCGACCGGGTCGCGCCGGGCTGGCCTCCCCGGCGCCCGGCGCCCCAGCGTCCGGGCTAGCGCACGCGCGGCGGGGACACCGGGGCGAACTCCGGCCGGACCGTAGTGCCGGTCGCCGAGCCGACGTACTCGCCGCCGTCGACGATCCGGACCCCGTCGCGCCAGTGCTCCACCGGAAAGATCGCCTCCCGGCCCTCGAACGGCGTCCACCCGCACGCGGCATGGAGCCGTCGGGCCGCGATGCGACGCTTCTGCCGAAAGTCGACGACCAGCACGTTCGCCCGGTGGCCGACCGCCAGCCGTCCCAGCGGTTGGCCGAACAGGCGGGCGGGACGGTCGCACGCGGTCCGCTGCAGGAGCTCGAGCGACAGGTCGGCGGCGCCGACCCGGGCGAGCATCAACGGCACGGTCGTCTCCAGCCCGGGCACGCCGCTCGGGGCGAGTTCGAACGGCCGGTCCTTCTGGGCGGCCGGGTGGGGGGCGTGGTCGCTCGCGAGCACGGGGACGGACCCGCTCGCGTACGCGCGCCAGAGGGCGGCCCGAGCCGCTTCGGACCGGAGCGGGGGATTCACCTTCAGCCGGGCGTCGTCGCCGCTCGCGGTCGACAGCAGCAGGTGATGGGCGGTCACCTCGCACGAGACTCCGCGCCGGCGGGCGGCGGCGGCCACGGACGCCTGCGTAACGTGGGCGACGTGCAGCCGCAGGCGATCGGGAGCGCGGAGGACGGCGTCCACCGCGGCGGTCTCCGCCCCCTCGGGGCGCTGTTCGCTCCACCCGACCGGTCCGTCGCGCTCTCCCGCCGGACGGAACCTCCGGGGATCCTCGGCGTGGACCACGACCGGTAGATCGGTGCGCGCCAGCTCCTGGAGCAGCTCGTGCAGGGCCGCCCCGGAGGGCGTCTCCACGACGCCCGTCGTGGGGCTCAGGTACACCTTGAACGCCCCGGCCTGCCGCGCCAGCGCTCCGACCGATCTCGGCGTCGTCGGCAGCGCGTAGAGGAGAACGTCGACCGCCGCACGCCCCCGTACTCGATCCGCCTTCTCCTCCAGCGCCTCGCCGTCCGTCACCGGCGGCTCGGTGTTCGGCATCTCGCCGACGAGGCCGACCCCCGCCAGGGCGGCGCTGATCGTCCCCGAAGCGATCCCCTCGGTCTCCGCCTCGGGGCCGGGCTCGCGCAGGTGCACGTGCACGTCGGTCGCGGCGGGCAGCAGGACCCGTTCTCCGACGTCGTGACGTCGCGCGCCCCGGACGTTCCGGCCGACGCTCACGATGCGGCCGTCGCCGTCGACCCCGACCTCGACGGGCCGGAGCTGCCCGTTCCACCAGGCACGGCCGGCGAGGACCAGCTCCGCCTCGGAGCCGTCCGGGCGTGGGCCCGACCGTACCGGGGGCGCCATCGGACCGGTCGACGCCCCGGCCCGTAAAGCGCGGACGGGAGCCGGCAAAGGGGTTTTCTGGCGCGGTCCCTCGGTCGGACGTGGCGTCGTCCCGCCGGGCTCGGACCCGCACCTACGCCGCGAGCGGCGTCGACCTGGAGGGCCGAGCCCGGGCGCTGCCCGCGCTGCTCCGGGCGGCGCAGTATGCGGCGCCGCGCGACCACGGGACGGTGCTCCCGGCGAGGGGCCACTACGCCGGCCTCGTGCGGGTCGGCGCGACGACGATCGCGGTCACGACCGACACGGTCGGCACGAAGGTGCTTCTGGCCGAGGAGCTGGGCCGCTGGGAGGAGGTCGGCGAAGACGCGGTCGCGATCAACGTCAACGATCTCGCGTCCGTCGGCGCCCGCCCCACGGCGCTCGTCGACACGATCCTGTGCGCCGAGGCGGGCGCCGCGACGTTCCGCGGGATCGGTCGGGGCCTCCGGCGAGGGCTCGCGGCGGCCCGGTGCTCGCTCGTCGGCGGAGAGACCGCCTTGGTCCGTGAGAT
>JASHXN010000108.1 GCA_030043505.1 Thermoplasmata archaeon | reverse complement strand
CTTTCGTGTCCGAACGGAGGCGGCTCCGGGAGGTACCGCCGGTGCCCGCGCTACTCCTTGCCCGTGATGAACTGCTCGGTGAGCCGTTCGCGCGGCCTCTCCAGAACGTCCTCGGTGGGACCTTCCTCGACCAGGCGACCCCCGTGCAGGAAGACGACCCGGTCGGAGACCCGCGCCGCCTGGCCGACGTTGTGGGTGACTAGCACGACCACGATCTCCTGCTTGAGACGCCGGAGCGTCTCCTCGACCCGCTGCGTCGCCGCCGGGTCGAGGGCGCTGGTCGGCTCGTCGAGGAGCAGGACGCGCGGCCGGACCGCGAGCGCGCGGGCGATGCACAACCGCTGCTGCTGGCCCCCCGATAGGGCCAGCGCAGGCCCGTCGAGGTTGTCCCGGACCTCCGACCAGAGGCCCGCCCGGGTGAGCGCCTCCGTCACCGCCGCGTCGACCTCCTCTTCGTCGGCGTGCACGAGGCGGAGTCCGAACGCCGCGTTCTCGAAGATCGACATCGGGAAGACGGTCGGCCGCTGGAAGACCATCCCCATCCGGCGGCGCACGTGCACCGGATTCACGGCCGGGTCGTAGATCTCCTGCCCGAGGTACCGCACGCTACCTTCGACGTGGAGCTCCGGAGCCAGCTCGGTCATCCGGTTGAGCGTTCGGAGGAAGGTCGTCTTGCCGCACCCGGAAGGTCCGATGACCGCGGTCAGACTGGACGCGACGAAGGAGACCGAGAGCTCCGCGAGCAGGGTCCGGTCGCGGGTCCGCACACCGAGCTGTTCGGTGACGAGCACCGGGAGCCGGCCGGCCGGCGCGGTTCCGTTCACCGGAGCAACCCCGCGAGGCGCCGTCGAGAGCGGGCGCCGAGCAGACGGACGACGACGTTCAGCGCGATGACGACCACGAGGAGAAGGAAGGCAGCCTGGAACGCGAGCCGGATGGCGCTCGGCAGGATGTAGCCGGTCTGGAACCCCGACCAGATGTAGAGCGTGAGCGCGCTGACCGGTTGGAGCAGCCCGGACGGGGGTACGTCGACCGGGAGGGTCGTGAGGTAGAGCGGCGCGGTCTCGCCGACCCCGATCGCCATCGCGAGGAAGACGCCGCTCAGCACCTGCGGTAGGGCGACCGGGGTCGCCACCCGCGCGAGATACTGGTGCGACCGAGCTCCCGCCCCGAGCGCGGCGTCGCGGAGGCCGGGGGGCACCGAGGCGTAGGCGAGATCGGTCGCCCGGAAGACGTACGGCGTCATGAACACCCCGAGCGTCACCGACGCCGCCGCGAGGGAGACCCCCCAGCCGAAGTAGCTCACGAACGCGAGGTAGCCGAAGAGGCCGACGACGATCGCGGGGATCCCGGCCATGACGTTCGCGCTGAGGCGGACCCATCCGGCCGCCCGTTCGGTCAGATACTCCGCCGTGACGAACCCCCCGACGACGCCGAGGGCGCACGCGACCCCGGTGGCGAGCAGCAGGATCGTGACGGTGCCGACCAGCGGCGCGAACAGCCCCCCGCTCGCGCCGGAAGGGTCCGTGGTGAGTACCTTCCACGAGAACGTCGGGAGCGCGCGTCGCGCGACCCAGTAGACCAGATCGGCGATCGGGACGATCGCGACGAGGTACGTGAGCGGGAGGAGGCGACCGATCCATCGATCCAGTCCGGTGCGCCAGAACACCCGGTCGGCCCGGCCCCCGGTGAGGTCGTCCTCGTCGTCGAGCCGGGGGCTCCTGGCCGAGAGCGCCGGGGAGTCCGCCGTCAGATGCCGGCCACCTCCGAGAACGTGCGGCGCACGAACCAGCGACCGAGGAAGTTCACCGCGAACGTCACGCCGAGCAGCACGAGCGCGAGCTCCGCGAGGAAGTGCAGTTCGAGCATACCGGTCGTGCCCGACTGGAACGCCTCGTCGATCGCGCCGATCAGCAAGGTCGCCATCGTGGCGGTCCCGCCGTAGACGTTGACCGGCACTCGCGCCAGCTGGTCGATGACCATGAACACGGCGACGGTCTCGCCGACGGCCCGGCCGAAGCCGAGGAACGCCGCCCCCCAGATGCCGCGCTTGGCGTACGGCACGGCGATGCGCCGGGTCACCTCCCAGCGGGTCGCCCCCAACGCGAGGCCGCTCTCCCAAAGGTCGACCGGGACGGTGCGTAGCGCTTCCCGCATCAGCAACGTCGTGATCGGCAGGATCATCAGCGTCAGCACGACGATCGCCAGCGCCAGCCCATCGCCGGTCGAGGACGGGGAGATCCGATTCCCCGCGAATCCCGGGAGCCAGGCGAGGTGGACCGCCGTCCACGGAAAGATCTGGCGGCCAAAGAACGGGGCGACGACGAGGAACCCCCAGAGCCCGTAGACGATGCTCGGGATCCCGGAGAGGAGGTCGACGATAGGGTCGAGCCACGCCGCCAGGAGGCGAGGAAGGTACGTGGTCGAGGCGATGGCAATGCCGAGGCCGACGAGCATCGCCCCGAGCAGCGCGGGGACCGACGTGAGGAACGTGCCCAGGACGAAGACGGCGATCCCCCGGTTGGCGGCGTTCCAGCCGAGGAACCGGGGGCCGAAGTCCTGGAGATGGCTCGCGCCGAGCAGGGTCACGACGATCGCTAAGGTCAGGCCGGCCGGGAGGCCGGCGGCCAACCACGGAAGAACGTGCCTCCACGTTCGGGCGGAGGAGGGCGGGGGTCCGCCGGACGCTCCCGTGGAGGCGACGGACTCCACGGCCGGGGTCCGGGGTCTATCCGTCCGTCGTGACGGTCGCCAGCGCTTCCTCGTCCAGCCCGAGCAGCTGGACCGTCAGCGGGAGGAATCCGACCTGATCGAGGTACTGGGGGGCGTTGCCCGCCGAGATCGCCCACTGTTCGAACTGGACGACGTACGCCTCGTGGGCTTCGTGCGGGGCCTTCTGCTTGATCAGCGTGTACTCGAGGTTCACGATCGGGTACGGCGTCGGATCGGTCCCGGTCGGGTTGGTCCCACCCCCCCCGAGAGCCCAGGTGATCGCCCCGGAGGGGCTGCCGCCGAGGATCAGGCTGACCGCGAGGCCGAACTTCGCGTAGCTGAGCTGGGCCAGGCCGAGCGCGGCGTCCTGGGAGACGTTCGCCATCGACCAGTTGATGTAGTTCTTCGCGGCCGCCGGGAACGCCTTCACGTCGCCGCCGGCGTACGAGTTGGCGAGGTTGTTCCCGAGGGCGGCGGTGCCGAGCTTGCCGCTCTCGTTGATGTCCGCGCGGTAGCTGATCCCGACGTAACCGATGCTGCCGGAGATGTTGTTGAGGTCGTCGACGATCCCGATGTTGCCGACCGCGGAGGCTCCGTCCGACGGTCCGCTCCCCTGGAACGCCC
>JASHXN010000107.1 GCA_030043505.1 Thermoplasmata archaeon | reverse complement strand
GGTTCCTCGCGGTCGGGCGGAGGGTACCGTAGCGATGGTCGTCGCCTCGCTGACGATCGGGGGCGCGGTCGGCGTCGTGCTCTCCGGGGGATTCCTGTGGGTCGAGGTCGGCCGGTACGCGGCCCCTCAGGTCCCGGTCACGCGGTTCGACGAGCGCAAGTTGCTCGCGGCGTACACGGTGGGGCTGTTCGCCGGGGTCCCGCTCGCCGTCTCCTACGTGCTGCTGGTCGCGTCGGTCGCCAACGGAGCGCTTCCCGGCGCGGTGCTGTTCCTCGCGGGCGTCGTTGCCGGGTCGGAGGTCGCCCAGTACTTGGTCGGGCGGACCGTGTACTGGGGGAAGGAAGCCGCCCTTCCGTTCTATCTCGTCTCGTTCCGCGCCGGGGTCGGGGGGATCCTCGGGCTGGCGGCGGTCGCCGCGTACCTCGGCGGGGTGATCACCCCGTCCGTGGCGGGGACGTCGGCGGCGGTCCTGACGGCCGTCGCCCTCCTCGCCGTGGAGGTCGCCGGCGGACTCCTGTCGATCCGGGACGCCCGCCCGTCGACCGGACGGACCGGGGGCCCGTGGTCGGGAGCGCTGTTCGGCGCGGTCGCGTTCTTCCTGCTCGCCCTGGGCCCTGCCACGGGGACGTTGGGAGCGATCGCCGCCCCGCTCGTCATCCTCGGGGGGGCGGTCCTGACGTACCGGGGGCGCCGATCGCTGCTGGCGAACGTCCCGTCGCCGGTCGCGGCGCCCGCCCCCGAAGCGACGGACCGGCCCCTGCCGTACGGACGGACGGCCGCGCCGGCCGAACCGCCGGCCGACCCCGGATCCGACCCGAAGTGAGCCGGGCCGGCGGGCGGTCCCGCCCTCCGAGGGACCGGCCGGGCCAAGGATACAATCTTAAGGCAGGAGGCGTGGCCCCTCGGAATGCCGGCCGAGACGGCGGAGCTGACGTTCGAGCGGCGCCTGCGCCGGGGCCTGCGGGTCCACCGGGCGATCCTGTCGATCGTGGTCCTGGCGATCGCCTTCTTCCTCTCGATCCTCGCGCTGGGATACTTCACCCCGTTGAGCTCGTCGACACCGTTCCATCAGATCAACGCGGAGACCGACAAGAACGGGGCGAACTACAACCTGATCTTCGTCTTCGTGGGTCCGATCCTGATCATCATCGGCGGCTACCTGGTCGGCGCGTACTTCTACGCGCGGCAGCGGTTCGAGCACCTGATGCTCACGAAGAGCAAGGCGGAGTTCCTGCGGAACCTCCCCGAGGTCGAGGAGCTGCTGTGGGACCTGACGCCCGCCGACGAGCTCCGGTACGACGAGAAGCTCGCCGAGCTGCGGCTGCGCCGGTAACCCGGGCGTCCTCGGTTAAGTACGGGCCGTCGGTCCGCGGACCGTGGCGACCGCCTCCGGCCGGCCGGCGGACTTCGTCTTCCGTCCCCTGCGGACCCCGGAGGAGTTCCGGAGCGCCGAGGAGCTGCAGCGGGCGGCGCTCGGCGAAGCCTCGGGGCTCGTCGTCCCCGCCCCCGTCCTGAAGATGGTCCAGGAGAACGGGGGGCTCGCGCTGGGCGCCTTCGCCGACATCTACCTCGCCGGCTGCGTCGCCTCCGGGATCGGCTGGGACGGGACGACGCTGTACCACCACGCGCTGGCCGCCGTCGTCCGGCCCGAGTACCAGAGCCACCGTCTCGGCTTCCGGCTCGGCGTGCTCCTCCGGGACGAGGTCCTGCAGCTCGGGCTCGGCGAGGTCCGGTGGGCGTTCGACCCGCTCGACCGACGGAGCGCCGCGCTCTCCGTGCGCCGCCTCGGGGCGCGGCCGGACCGGTTCCTGCCGCACTTCTTCGGGCAGCAGCTCGACGCGACGGGTCGCCGCGACGAGAGCGACCGCCTGCACGTCCGCTGGTCCCTCTCCGATCCTGCGGTCGAACGGCGCCTCGCGGGCGAGCGCCCGGGCGCCGACGACGACCAGCGCCGACGCGCCGGGGCCGCGGCGATGGTGGAGACGGAGCTGGCGCCGAGCGGACTGCGGGTGCCGACCGCCGTCGTGGAGCCGACCGTTCCGGACGCGTCGATCGAGGTACCGTTCGACTTCGGCTCCGTCCGCGATCACGAGCCGGCGTCGGTCCGTCGCTGGCGCCACGCGGTACGCGACGCGTTCCGGATGGCGTTCGAGCTGGGGTTCGCGGTCGACGACTTCGCCGCCGTGGCGGTGGAGCACGAACGGCGATGCTTCTACTTCCTGCGACGCGCCGCGGGGACGCCGGGGGACCGGCCGCGCTCGGAGTAGGCGGCCCGCCCGACCCCGCAAGGGGTTATCGGACGCCCCGGCCCTCTCCGTGCCGGGACCGCCGTGACCGCGCCCGTCTCCGCCCCGGCCCGTGACCTTTCCCGGATCTACCTTCTGCTGGCGTTGGCGGTCGTCGTCGGGGTGGTGGCGGCGCTGCTCGTCGCCGCAGCTCCACCGCCCCCCGCGCCGCACGCCGGGCAGTTCGAAGTGCAGCTGCCGACGCAGGTGTGGGGCGTGCTCTTCCTGGCCCCGCTCCTCGCCGGCATCGGCGGGCTGCTGTTCCAGCGGGCGACGCAAGGGCGAGCTTCGCCCGGGCGCGGAGCGCTCGTGGCGATCCTGGTCGTCGTCGCGTTGCTGATCGCCCTCGGCGTGATCCTCGCGTTGGCGACCCCGGGGCCGCAGGGGACCGTCTCCGTCGGAACGTCCAACCCACCTCCCAATCCGGGGAACAACTCGACGCACCACTCCGGCGGCGGCGGGACCACGACGGGCGCTACCGGGAGCACCACGGTCTTCACCTTCACCAGCTGGGACCTGCTCGCCGTCGTCGCGATCGCCTGCACGGTCGTCGGGCTCCTCACGGTCCCCGGAACGATCTCTCGTCTGGTCGACCGGTCCCGGAACGTGTCGGCCCGGGCGCCCGCCGACCCGGCCGCGGTGCGCGCCGCACTGAGCTCGGCCGCCGGCGCCCTCGACCGCGGGGCCGATCCCCGCGAGACGATCGTCAGCTTGTACGTCCGCCTGCTCTCGCTCGTCGAAGTGACGGTCGGGGACGTCTCCGCGCTGACGGCGGGCGAGATCCGCAGTCGGGTCCTCGAGCGTCTGGGCGTCCGGCCCGCCGCGGCGCGGGAACTGACCGCGCTGTTCGAGGACGCGCGGTATTCCAGCCACCCGCTCGGCCCGGACGACGCGGCGCGATGCCGTGCCGTCCTCGTCGCCGTCGAGCGGGACCTGGCCGGGAGCCGTCCCGCGTGAACGGTCCGGTCGCCTGGTGGGCGTGGCTCCTCGCCCTCGCGTTGA
>JASHXN010000106.1 GCA_030043505.1 Thermoplasmata archaeon | reverse complement strand
TGGAGGTGATGGGCCTCGCCCTCACGGGCGTCGCGATCGGAGGGATCGCGCTGTACGCCTTTCTGCGGGTCTACCAGGTGCTCGGCACACCGGTGCCGGCGCTGATCCGGGACCTCCTGCTCACCTTCGGTCTCGTGACGGCCCTGGTCGGCGCGTTCCTCCTGCAGCGCCAACGCTCGTTCAAGCGGATGTTCGCGTACTCGAGCATGGAGGTGATGGGCCTCGCCCTCACCGGCATCGCGATCGGCGGCGTGGCCCTGTACGGAGCGCTGATCCTGATCGTCGCCCACGCGTTCGCCAAATCCGCGGCGTTCTACTGCTCGGGGAACGTCCTGAGCAGTACCGGGACCACCCGCATCGACGCCGTCCGGGATCTGCAAGGCACGATGCCCCGGACCGGTGCCGCCTGGGTGCTCGCCTCCCTCGCGGTCACCGGCGCCCCGCCGTTCGGGACGTTCGTCGGGGAGCTGTTGATCGTCGTCGGCGCGATCGCGGTGGGGATGTACTGGGCGGCGGCGCTGTTCGTGCTGGCGATCCTGGTCGCGTTCCTGGGCATCAACGGTCAGGTCGGCCGGATGGTGTTCGGCGAGGCGGCCGAAGGCACGGCGCCGACGCCGTCGAACGGAGATCCCGGTTCGGGAGTCGCGTTCCTGAACGTGGCGTTCGCCCTCGCCATCGGCGTGGCCAGCCTGCCGTACTTGTCGCCGGCGCTCCGGGCGGCGGCGGCGCTGCTCAACGGAGGTAGCCCGTGACCCGCGCTCCCTGGCGCGAGGAGGCGCGCGCGGCGGGGGACCTGGGCCCCGACCGCTCGCTCGCCTACGCGGCGCCGGACGGCGCGTTCGCGCTCTACAACGACTACCGCGAAGGTTCCTCGATCCTCGTCCGGGGACCGGCCGTCCCGGAGGAAGTGGTCCGCGCCTGGCGCGGCCAGGTCGAAGGGCCCGCTCCTCGGGCGTTCGCCCCCCGGGAGACCGTGGAGGGGTACGGTACGTTCACGTTCCCGTACGGTCCGATCTCGATGGGGGTCCCCGAGTCGGGTCGCTTCGACGTCGTGACGTACGGAGAGCGGATCCTGGAGCTGACCCCCCTCGGGGGCTACAAGTCCCGCCGCGCACTCCCGTCGCTCGTCGGGCTCCCGGTCGCCGACGCGGCGCTCCGCATCGAGCGTCTCGCCGGGAACTTCGCGGCGTCCCACACGGCTGCGTTTCTGGCCGCCGCCGAGAGCGCCGATGGGACGGCGATCTCCGTACGCGAGCTGACGGTCCGGGCGTTCGGCCAGGAGCTGCAGCGCGTCTACAATCACGTCCACCTGCTCGCCCGGATCGCCGACGCGGCGTCGCAGAACGTCGGGGCCGCCCAGAGCCACGCCCTGGCGGAAGAGATGCTGCGGCTGCAGGCTCGGGCGTTCGGCCACCGCTGGCTGTTCGGCGCGTTCCTACCGGGGGGGCCGGCCCGTCGCTTGGAGCCGGCCGACCGCCATCGGCTGGCGACGGACCTCCGCGTGCGGTCGGACGAGTTCGAAGAGCTGTGGGAGTTGTTCCTCGACAGCCGGACCTTCATCGACCGGATCCAGTCGACGTGCCCGGTTCCTCGGGAGACGGCCGTGCGTTGGGGCGCGGTGGGGCCGACGTTGCGGGCCTCCGGGGTCCCCTGGGACGACCGGTTGCGGATCCCCGGGCCGCCGTACCACGATCTGTTCCTCGCCCTTCCGAACGAGAAGGACGGGGACGCGCTGTCCCGGCTCCTGGTGCGCGTGCAGGAGGTGCGCGCCTCGTTTCTCCTCTTGGAGCAGATGCTCGACCGGTGGCCGGTCGACGCGGCGGCGCTCGAACCGTCCGCACCCCCGGTGGCGCCCGGTCGCGGTCTCGCCCGCGTTGAGGCGCCCAGCGGCGACCTGGTCTACGACGTGCAGGTCGCGAACGGAAGGATCGTCGCGATCGGCACGCGGACGCCGAGCCAGGCGAACTGGCCGGTGTTCGCCTTCGGGATGCGCGGGGCGGTCTTCACCGACTTCCACTTCGCCTTCGAGAGCTTCGGGCTCGTCTTCGCCGAAACGGACCGGTGAGCCGATGCCGAGTTGGATCGAGCAGTCGGCGCACCGGGGGATCCTGACGAGCCGTTACCCTCGCGCTCCCGCCACCGAGGCGGAGGCGCCGGTCACGGCGCGCGGGCCCGAGCCGAAGGCCGGGGTCGTCTTGACGCAGGCCGCGATCGACGGATGTCCGGTCGGGGCGATCGGGCCGACCGCCGTCGACCAAGGGCGGTGCATCCGCTGCGCCCGCTGCCTGGCGCACGGCGTCGAGTTCACGGGTCGGGTCGCCGCGTCCGTGGCGAGGCGCGACGATCTCGTGCGGGGGGCGGGGCGCCCGGCCCCAGCGCCCGTGGCTCGCCTCGCCGACCTGGGCCGGTCGATCCATCTGTTCCTCGTCGACGTCGGCAGCTGCAACGCCTGCAATCTAGAAGTGCTCGGGATCTCGAATCCGTGGTACGACTCGACCCGCCTCGGTGTCTTCTTCACGAACTCCCCTCGGCACGCCGACGTCCTGCTGATCGTCGGCGCCCCGACCGAGGAGATGGTCGACCCGCTCCGGCGGGCGTACGAGGCGATGCCCGGACCGAAGGCCGTGATCGTCCTCGGGGCCTGCGCGGTCTCCGGGGGCGCGTTCCGGGGGAACCCCGGCCTGCGCGCCGGGTGCGAGGAGATCGTGCCGGTCGACCGCTACGTGCCGGGATGTCCCCCGACGCCGGTGCAGGTCCTCGACGCGATCCTGAGCGTGGCCGGACGCCCCGGGCGGGAGGACTGAGCGAT
>JASHXN010000105.1 GCA_030043505.1 Thermoplasmata archaeon | reverse complement strand
CCGCGGCTACGCGGTGACGGTCTTCGAGGCCCGCCCGCACGTCGGAGGCCTCATCCGAACGATCCCGGGGTACCGCACGACCGACGACGACCTCGCGGCCGACCTCCGGAGGTTCCGCGACCTGGACGTGACGTTCGTGGAAGACGAACGGGTCGGGACGGACCGCGGCCTCGAACAGCTCCGCGAGGACGGCTACGCCGCGATCGTGCTCGCGCTCGGGACGCCGGCGCACCGCGTTCTGGACGTCCCCGGGGAGGAGCTCGCCGGCGTCGTTCCCGCGCTGGAGTTCCTGCACGCGGTCCACGACGGCCATCCCCCGGTCCTGGGACGGGAGATCGTCGTGGTCGGCGGAGGGGACGTCGCGATGGACTCCGTCCGCACCGCCCTCCGCCTCTCGCCGGGGGCGAGGGTCACGCTCGTCTACCGCCGCGACCGCGACGACATGCCGGCCGATGCCGAAGAGGTCCACGGGGCCGAGCAGGAGAAGATCCGTTTCCTCTTCCGGAGAGCCCCGGTCCGGCTCGTCGGGAACGGCCACGTCGCCGGGCTCGTCGTTCGCGCCGTCGAACTTGGCCCACCCGATACGGGCGGACGCCGCTCCCTGACGCCGGTGGACGGCTCGGAGGAGACCCTTCCCTGCGACACCGTCCTGGTCGCGGTCGGACAGACCAGCGATCTCGCCGGTCTCCCGGAAGGTCTCGACCTGAAGGTCACCTCGCAGGGGTGGCCCGAGGGGAAGGGCCCGGCGCACGCTACGGGGATCCCCGGCGTCTTCGCGGTCGGCGGCCGTTCCGTCGTCTATGCGATGGGGGCGACGATGGACGCGATCCCCGCCATCGACGCCTATCTCCGCGCCCAACAGAACGAGGGGCCGGCGCCTCGACCCGATCCGTTGGGAGGCCCCGGCACGTTCCAACTTCCTCCCGGATACACGAAGCCGATCCGCTCGTAGGACCGCCGATGGCGCAGCTCAAGACCCGTCGATCGATCGCGCGCAGGACTCGGGCGGACGCCGTTCGGCCCGCCGCCGTCGCGCTCCTACTCGCCGCCGTCTCGCTGATCGGGCTGATCGTCGTCGTCCCGGGGGGTCCCGCAACGCCCCGGCCTTCCGGGGAAGCGCGGACCGCTGCTCCGGTCGAGTCATCGGCGGCCGCCGCTTTCGCCAGCAGCGCCGGCTACGCACCGGCGCTGGCCCAGCAGGTCGTTGGCGCACGCCCGACGACCGGCACGGTTCCGATCGAGTTGACGTTCCATACCTCCCTGTCGCCGTCGGCGTACGCCTCGGCGATCGCGTACTTCGAGTCCCGGGGCCTTCAGATCAGTTCGCTCGATCCTCATCGACTCGCGCTCGGCGTGACCGGGCCGGCGGCCCGGGTCGGCACGATCTTCGGGACCACGCTGCGGAGCGGGACGTACGACGGCCGAGCGGTCCGGTACCCGAGCTCCTCTCCTTCGCTGCCCGCTCCGTTGGAGGCGGAGATCGCGGGGGTGGTCGGGCTCAGCAACGGCTTCACCGCCTTCTCGTTCAGCCTCTTGCCGCAAACGGTCCCGGCGGCGAGCGGGGACGTCGTCGACCCCGCACTGGCACGCCGCATCTACCAGCTCAGCGGCCTGTACAACCTCACCGGGGGAGCCGCCACCTACCCGAACGATACTGCGATCGCCGTGGTCCTCTGGGGCGAAGGGTATGCCCCGAGCGACCTTGCGACGTTCTTCTCCGAGGATTACCCGACCTCCACGTTCCCGGCCCCGCACATCTACGCCTACCCGGTCGCGGGGGCGCCCGCCCCGTCGGCGGCGGCGCTCAGCTCCCCGGATATCCGGGCCGTCGAGGAGTTGACCCTCGACATCGAGTGGTCCGAGTCGATGGCCCCCGGGGCGACGATCGACGCCGTCTACGCTCCGGACGGTCCGTCGGCGGACAACTACAGCCCGTCGACGGCGAACCTCACGGCGGCGCTCGTCAAGGCCCTCTCGCTGAACGTCTCGGTGATCTCGATGTCGTTCGGCGCCCCGGAGAGCGGCGCCGGCTCGCTCGCCTCGGCGTGGAAGCCGTTGCTGGCGGAGGCGGCCTCGCGGAACATCACCGTGCTCGCGGCGACCGGCGACACGGGCGGCGACGCGACCCTCAACAACACCGCCTGCTCCGGCGGGGCGGCCCCGGAATACCCGGCCTCCTCCCCGCAGGTGGTCGCCGTCGGGGGGACGAACGTGTCGTACACCCGCTCGGGCGGGAGCGTGTCGTTCTCGGAGAGCGGTTGGATGGGCAGCGGCGGCGGCTACTCTACGCTCTTCGCGGCCCCGTCCTGGCAGGAGCAGGGGAGTGCCGCGGCGCCGATCAAGGCGTCCGGCCACCGAGGCATGCCGGACGTCTCCGCGACCGCCGCGCTGAACTTCGTGTACTTCGATTCGAAGGACCAGGTGGCGGAGGGGACGAGCTTCGCCGCCCCGTTATGGGCGGGGCTCGTCGCGTCGATCGACGCCAAGGCCGGACACGCCCTCGGCTTCTTCACGCCGAACCTGTACCACGTCGGCGCGCAGGAGGCGTCGGGCGGGATCGGCAAGGGACTCGCCGACGTCACGACCGGCGGCAACTGCTTGGGGGCCGCGACGGTCGGCTGGGACACGGTCACCGGCTGGGGAACGCCGCGCGCCCCCATCCTGTACAACGATCTCCTCGGTTCGTTCGTCACCATCTCGCTGACGGTCGCGCGGACCAGCGTCTCCCCTGGAGGCTCGCTCCCGGTCCAGGTGGTCGTCACGGGGAGGACCAACGGCACGCCCCTCGCAGACGTGCCGGTGACGCTGACGATCCGCTCCGACACCCAGCTCGGCCCGTGCGTCGGCAACTTCACGACGTCGACGCCGGAGACGAACGCTCTCGGCGCGGCGGCGGCGACGCTCTCGGTGCCGTTCTGCTACCTCGGCCAGCACGCGGACGTGAACGCGTCGGTCGCCACGGTGCAGTTGTACGGAAGCTCCGGGGAGAAGGTGAGCGTCAACCTTCTCGGCGACTTCCCCTCGCTGCAGTTCCTGAGCCGGCCTCCGTGGGCGTACGTCACGTACGCCGTGATCGTCGGCGCCGCCGCCGTCGGCGGCGCCTGGATCGGGCGCCCTCGGGACGGTCTCCCAAGAGCCCGCGCGAACCGTCCGCCGGCCTCGGGTACTCCTCCTCCCCCGACGGCGAAGCCGACGGACGTGAGCGCGCCGGGGCCGGGTTCGGCGGCAGCCTCTTCGCCCTCGACTCCCGCCTCCCCGCCGCCGGCAGCGCGCGCGGCACCGCCGAGCGCTCCCCCTCCGCCGCCACCGGAAGCTCCGGCGCCGTCCCCGCCGGCCGATCCGGTGGGACCCGAGCCGACCGCCCCACGTACGACGGGCCCTTCGGCTCCTCCCCCGCCTCCCTCCGACGCGT
>JASHXN010000104.1 GCA_030043505.1 Thermoplasmata archaeon | reverse complement strand
GCGAGCCGCAGCTTCCGACGGGTCGGCACGGGGAGGCCGAGCCCGGCCCCGTATTAGACGGCGGTCGGGCCGGGGCGGCTCAGAGGTACTCGTTCGGGTCCGGTCCGCTGCCGTGGACGGCGCGCCGCTCGACGGCCTGGCGGTGCCGCACCCCTTCCGGCGTCCAGATGCCGAACTCGCGGAGCGCGAGAGGGCCGGGCTCGAACCTCCCTTCGCCGATCCGGTCCTGGTCGGTCGGGCGCCGCCACAGGTAGCGGAAGAGGAGCAGCTCCAGGTACAGCGCGCCGATTAGGGAGCCGAGGAGCGGCAGCACGACCCGCGAGTTCGCGCCGAGCGTCTCGAACCAGAAACCGGCGACCCAGCTGTCGAGGATCAGGTAGCCGAGGCCGACCCACCACTTCGCGCCGTCGAAGAGGAACCACTCCCGCCAGCCGGGCCCGGGGTCGGCGAGCGCGCGGCGCTTTTCCAGGGTGACCCGCTCGGTCCCTTCCCGGAACGCCTCTTCCTCCTCGGGCGTGATCTCGGAGTCGTCCTCTTCGGGGGGGTCCTTCCCCCACCGCCCGAACAGCACGGATCCCCCTTACGAAGCGAGCGGCTCCGTGGGGGAGGGACCCGGCACGGAGAGCTCCGGGGGCGCCTCCGGGAGCGGCTCGGGGGCCGCCGCCGTCCGGTAGGGGGTCGGATACAGGTGGCAGGCGACGATGTGGTTCGGCCGCACCTCCAGCAGCTGCGGCTCGACCCGGGAACAGACCGGCATCACCGCCGGGCACCGAGTATGGAACCGGCAGCCGGGCGGCGGCGCCGCCGGGCTCGGCACGTCGCCCTGGAGAACGATCCGCTCGCGCCGGAGCTCCGGGTCCGGGATCGGGATGGCCGACAGCAGCGCCTGGGTGTACGGGTGGAGCGGGCGCTGGAACAGCGACTCGGTCGGGGCCCGTTCGACGACCTTGCCGAGGTACATCACGACGACCTTCTGGGCCATCGCGCGGACGACCGACAGGTGGTGCGAGATGAACAGGTAGGCGAGCCGTTGCTCGACCTGCAGCCGCTTGAGGATGTTCAGGATCTGCGCCTGGACCGAGACGTCCAGCGCGCTGGTCGGCTCGTCCAGGACGATGAACTCCGGGCGCAGGGCGAGAGCCCGGGCGATGCCGATCCGCTGCCGCTGGCCTCCCGAGAACTCGTGCGGGAATCGCCACTCGTGCTCGGGGTTCAACCCGACGTCGCGGAGCAGCTCGCTCACCCGACGGCGGCGCTCGGCCCGGGTCCCGATGTGGTGGATCTCCAGTGGCTCGGCGATGATGTCCCGCACCAGCATCCGCGGGCTCAACGAGCTGAACGGGTCCTGGAAGACGATCTGCAGCTTCCCCCGGAGCTGGCGCATCGCGCGGGGGCTCATCCGGTACAACGAGTAGCGGGCCGCGTAGGCGTGCAGCTCGGCGAGCGCCGGACGGGCCTCCGGCGGCAGCGGACGGACGACCCCGTTGTCGCTCCCCGCGACCAGCGGTTGGAGGTAGCCGTAGATCTGGTCGAGACGGTGGACCACTTCGGGCGGGGGACGGTAGTACGCCTGCCCGCTGGTCGCTTCCAGCAGCCGCAGGAGCAGCCGCCCGGCGGTCGTCTTGCCGCAGCCGGACTCGCCGACGAGGCCGACGGTCTCCCCTTCCCGGATGTCGAAACTGATCCCGTCGACCGCCCGGACGTCGCCGATATGACTGGAGAACAGGCCGCCGCGGATCGGGAAGTACTTGCGGACGTTGCGTGCCGCCAGCACGACCGGGGGTTCGCTCGCCGCCATCGACCCGCCTGCCTCCCAGGCTATGCCTTCACGCGCGGCCCGTGATATAGATAGCACGCGACGGTGTGGCCGCTCCCCTCGGTGGTCATCGGGGGTCGACCGTCTCGGCAGACCGGCATCGCGTGGGGGCACCGGGGGTGGAACCGGCAGCCGGTGGGGGGGCGGAGCAGGTCCGGGACCGACCCCGGGATGGAGGCGAGGTTCTTCCCGGGTTGGTCGAACCGGGGGACCGAGGCGAGCAGCCCCTGCGTGTACGGGTGCAGCGGTTGCCGGAACAGCTCCCGGACGGGCGCCTGCTCGACGACCTGGCCGGCGTACATCACGCAGACCCGGTCGGCGACCTCGGCGATCACGGCGAGGTCGTGGGTGATGAGGAGGATCGCGGTCCCGAACTGCTTGCGCAGGGTCGCGAGCAACTCCAGGATCTGGGCCTGGATGGTGACGTCCAGCGCGGTCGTCGGCTCGTCGGCGAGGAGGACGTCCGGCTCCGACGAGAGGGCCATGGCGATCATGACCCGCTGGAGCATCCCGCCGGAGAGCTCGTGCGGGTATCCCTGCGCGACCCGGGCCGGGTTCGCGATCCGGACCCCTTCCAGGATCCGGACGACCCGCCAGAGCAGCTCCTGGTCGAGCGGGCGGGACGCCCAGCGGCTGACGCCCCAGATGCCGAAATAGAAGTGGCTGAGCTTGAGCAGGCCCGAGCGCACGGCGATCCCCCACTGGGCCCGACGGGCGGTCGCTTCGCCGCGCAGCTCCGCGAGCCGGAGCTCGTTGGTCTTCTGGCGGAGCTCGAGCAGCCGACGCCGGTACCGCAGGTAGCTTCGGTGGAACG
>JASHXN010000012.1 GCA_030043505.1 Thermoplasmata archaeon | reverse complement strand
CCGCGAGCAGGCGATCGAGGATGTCGCCCGGCGTGTTCTCGTACGACCGCGCCATCGCGCGCACCACCGCGGGGCCGAACAGGATGTTCCCCTGGCAGGTGAACCCGTCGCCGACCTCGTGGCCGGCCCAGTCCATGCACTTGGCGCCCGTGTACGCGGCGGCCCGCCCCCGGGCGTCGACGACCCCGAGCTGCCGGTGGTCCCGCTCCGCGTCGGGGGCCGTGAGGTGCCGGACGGTCTCTTCCGCCGACGTTCCCGACGCCAGCCGCGCGAGGCCGTCCGGCCCGTAGGCGACGTTCGCCATCGCCTGCGTCGCCAGCGCCCCGACGCCCGCCTTCGCGAACGGCACGACGGCCCCGACGGAGATGAACTTCGACTGCACGGCGACGCCCCACGCCGCGAGGTTGGGGTCGTGCGCGACGATCGAGAACGTCCCGAAGCGGGGCGGAGCCATCGCTCCTCCGGAAAGCCCCTCGCTCGTTAGCTTGACGGGGCCCCGCTCACGCGCTCTCGGCGGGAGCGGGAGCCGCTCCCTTCGCCGACCGCTTCGGCGCCGGCAGCGCCGCTTCCAGGGTCCGCCAGACGGTGTCGATCGGGCCGTAGAACGTCGGCAGGTCGGCGCCGGCGTCGAGGGCGCCTTTCGCCGAGAGGAGCGACGCGCCGAGCCCGTCGGTCGCGACCCCGTGGGCCTCCGCCCAGCGGACGCTCGCCTCCGCGAGCGCCAGCTGGTCCGCGGCCGCCCTTCGGGCCTGGCGCGCCTCCTTTTCCGGGGCGGCGAGCCCGTGGTCCGGGTCCCAGTGCGGGGGGACCGGGGCCGGGATCGGGACGCGGAGCTTGTGGAACGGCTCGGGAAGGGACGGCCACCGGGGCTCGGCGAACCGGATGCTCAATTGGTCGAGCGCCTGGGTCGCCGCGGCGAAATCCCCGCCGTGCAGCGCCGCGACCGCACGGTCGTACGGCCCGGCGACCTCCGGGGGGACCGCCCCCTTCCACAGGTCGAGCAGGAGCGCGACGTGCGACGGGACCAGGCGGCGCCGGAGCTTGACGTCGGCCGGCTCGACGACGGGCGGGGTCGTCGGCGGCGCCGGAGGGGCCGCCTCCGGCGGCCGGTTGGGAGCTCCCGGGGTCATGGTCGGGGGTTCAGAGGAACGCCTCGAACTCCTTCGTCACTTCCGGGTACTTGGTGTGCACGGCCTTCAGGATGTTGTGCACGTTCAGCTTCTCGAGCTTGACGCCGGTGAGGGCGTCGACGATCTTGTCGAACGTCTCGTCGCTCAGCGAGACGAGCTTCTCTTTCGCGAGCCAGTTCCGGTAGAGCTTCTCCTCGAGGCGGACCCGCCAGCCTTTCTCGTACTTCTGGAGGAACTCCTTGGAGGTGTCGCGGCTCTGCACCGCTTCCGCGGCGACGGTCCCGCAGATCTTCCCGGCGATGCAGCCGTTGGCGATCCCCCCGCCCGTGAGCGGGTCGATCATGCGGGCGGCGTCGCCGACGATCATGAAGCCGTCGGTCACGGTCTGCTTGAGCGGCGCGGAGATGGAGACACCGCCGCCGACCATGTCGATCTTCTTGCCCTTCGCGTACTCGGGGTGGGCGGCGATCCACTTGTCGAGGTACGTCTTCGCGTCGGCCGGGTTCGCGACCTGGCTGACCTGGACGCCGATCCCCACGTTCGCCAGCCCGTCGCCCTTCGGGAAGACCCAGACGTAGCCGCCCGGCGCGACCTTGCCGAGGTAGAAGTCGCAGTAGCGGACGTCGCAGCCGACGTTCGTCATGCGGTACTGCAGGCACGTGTCCATGTCCCGCATCGCGATGTTCGTCGAGAGACCGGCCCAGCGACCGACCTGGCTCTCGAAGCCGTCCGCGCCGATCGTGATCGGCGCGCGGAACTCGAACGTCTCGCCGAACTGCTTGACCTTCGCGCCGACGATCTTGCCGTTCTCCTTGAGGAGTCCGACCGCCGACGTCTTCAACCGGACGTCGACGCCCGCGTTCGCGGCGTCGATGGCGAGCTGCTTGTCGAATTCGTCGCGCTCGACGACGTAGCCGACCTCGTTGCCGGCGTGCTTCTCGTTGATCTCGAAGACCTTCTCGCTCGGCGAGTAGATCCGGGCCCCCTCGACCTCGACGTTGATCCAGCGGCCGGGCTTGATGCCGACGTCGGCGAGCCACTCCTTGCTCATCCCCTCGCCGCACCGGACGGGACTGCCGATCTCCTGCCGCTTCTCCAGCATGACGACGCGGGCGCCCTTCTGGGCGGCCCACTTCGCGGTCATGCTGCCGGCGGGGCCCCCGCCGATGACCAGGACGTCGGTCGACTGGTTCTGCGCCACGGGGATGCTCCGGTCCGCTCAGCCGATCTCGATCGCGCCGACGGGGCACGCTTTCACGCACACCTCGCAGCGCGTGCAGACCTTCTCGTCGAAGGTGATCCGCGTCTCGTCCAGGTAGATGCAGTTGAGGGGGCAGATCCCGACGCACGCCCCGCAGTAGATGCACAACTGGCCGCTCGACTCGATGTGCAGCGTCTTCTTGCTCGGCACGCGGCGCTCCCGCCGGAGCACCGGGCCCCCCGCAGATAAAGGCTACTTGGCAGGGGGCGGGGCGGGGGCCGGCGGCTCGTGTTCGCCGAGCCACCGCTCGGCGTCGATCGCCGCCATGCACCCGTCGCCGGCCGCGGTGACCGCCTGGCGGTACCGGTGGTCCCGGACGTCCCCGGCCGCGAACACGCCGTCGACGCTCGTCCGGGTCCCGTCGTGGACGACCACGTAGCCCTGCGGGTCCAGCTCGAGGACGCCGCGGAAGACGTCGGTCGCGGGGGTGTGCCCGATCGCGACGAAGAGGCCCCCCGCGGGGAGCTCGCTGGTCGCCCCGGTCGCCGTGTCCCGGAGCCGGACGCCCGTGACGGTGGCCTCGCCGAGGACCTCCACGACCTCGCAGTTCAACCGGAGGGCGACCTTGGGGTGGTGGCGCGCCCGCTCCTGCATGATCGTGCTGGCGCGGAGCCGGTCGCGGCGGTGGACGATCGTCACGCGCGAGGCGAACTTGGTGAGGAAGAGCGCCTCCTCCATCGCCGTGTCGCCGCCGCCGACGACGACGATCTCCCGGCCCTTGAAGAAGAACCCGTCGCACGTGGCGCAGGCGCTGATGCCGTGCCCGACCAGCCGCTGCTCGGACGGGAGCCCTAGCCATCGGGCCGTCGCGCCCGTCGCCACGATCACCGCGTCGGCCCGCACCGTGCCGTGGGTGCCGGTGACGAGCTCGAACGGGCGCCGGCGGAAGTCGACGCGCGTCGCGTTGTCGTCGACGAACCGGGCGCCGAACCGGATCGCCTGCTTGCGCATCCGTTCGATCAGCTCGGGGCCCATCACCGGTTCCGGGAATCCGGGATAGTTCTCGACGTCGGAGGTGATGAGCAGCTGACCCCCGGCGGGAACGCCGCCCAGCACGAGGGGCTTCAACTCCGCGCGCGCGGTGTACAGCGCCGCCGTGAGCCCGGCGGGCCCGCTGCCGACGATCGCGACGCGGGTCGGGGCGAGCGGCTCCTCCATCGGCGGTATCACGCCGGAGTGGGGTTAAAGCGGCGGCGGAACGGCCGCCCCGAGTTCCGGTCCGTGCTGTCAGGGAGCACGGGGGCGCAGCCGCAGCCGCTCCGGCGTTTCCGCCTCCGCGTAGCCGCCCCGGAAGAACAGGAGCGGGGGGCGGTCGACCCCCGTCTCGACCCGGACGACCGTCCCCACGACCAGCACGTGGTCGAACTGCGGGGTGGCGGACGCGAGACGACACTCCACCGCGGCAAGGCTCCCGTCGAGCAACGGGGCGCCGGTGGCGCCCCGGTGGAACGCCGTGCCGTGGAACTTCTCGGCCCCGGGGATCGTGCGCGCGAACCGCTCGCTCACGGCCTGCTGCTCCGCGGAGAGGAAATTGGCGGCGAAGGCGCCGGAGCGCCGGAGGACCGGGAGGGTGTCCACGTGCTCCTGCAGGCTGACCAGGAGCGACGGAGGCTCGAGGGCGACCGAGAGGAGGGCGTTGACGGTCAGCCCGGCGTCCTCGCTCCCGTCGTGGGCGGTCACGACGCTGACGCCGGTCGCCCAGCGGCCCATCGCCGCGCGGAACGCCGGTCCGAGCGGGGGGGCCGTGCCGGCGCTCATTCGTCCCGCCAGCGGAAGAGGCGCACCGCGAGCGCGAAGACGACGACCCCCGCGACGACGACGATCGCGAGATCGTCCAGCGCCCGGGCGGTGTTCTGGAAGAGCATCACCTGGTTCATGCCGTCGATCACGTAGTACAGCGGGAGGAGGTGCGCGACGTCCTTCAGGCCCGGGGGGAACGTCGAGACGGCGAAGAACGTCCCGGACAGGAACATCATCGGGAACGTCACGATGTTGCCGATCACCGCCGCCGCCTCCGGCGTCGGCGCGACCGACCCGCAGAGCATGCCGAGCGAGACGAAGAAGAACGCCCCGGAGACGAGGAACGCCAGCAAGCCGACGGTCGGGTGGACGACCGCGCCGAAGACGTAGACCCCCATCCCGAGGATGATCCCGGCGGAGGCGAAGACCAGCAGGACGTACCAGGCGACCCGGGAGGCGAGCCACTCGCTGCGGGTGAGGGGGGTCAGCGACAGCTGGCGGAAGATCCCTTCCTTGCGGTACGACGAGCTGACATCGACCAGCGAGAACATCGGGCTCGTGAGGATCGAGAAGCCGATCAGCCCCGGGATCAGGTAGTCG
>JASHXN010000103.1 GCA_030043505.1 Thermoplasmata archaeon | reverse complement strand
GCTCGAGCGCGATCGCGATGTGCATCGCGCTCGGGAACGTGTCGTTCGACGACTGGGACATGTTGACGTGGTCGTTGGGGTGGATCGGCCGCTTGCTGCCGAGTTCGCCGCCGACGAGCTGGATCGCCCGGTTGCTGACGACCTCGTTCACGTTCATGTTCGACTGGGTGCCGGATCCCGTCTGCCACACGAAGAGGGGGAACTCGGCGTCGAGCTTTCCCGCGATGATCTCGTCGCACACGCGCTCGATGAGCTCGGCCTTCCAGGCGGGAAGAAGGCCGTCGCGGGCGTTGACGACGGCCGCGGCCTTCTTCACGTAGCCGTAGGCGCGGTAGACGGCGACCGGCATCCGATCGTTGCCGATCGAGAAATGGACCAGCGAGCGCTCGGTCTGAGCGCCCCAGTAATGCTCGGCGGGGACCTCGATGGCGCCCATCGAGTCGGTTTCGCGACGCTTGCCGGTCTGACCGGTCCCGACCGGGAGGTCCAAGACCCGGGGCGGAGCGCCTTCATCGCCGGAGCCCGTCATCGCGACCCCCCACGTTCCGCGGCCCGATGCGCGCGGCCGGAACGACCGGAATCGCCGACCCGCGGGGAACCGGGGCCGGCGGTCCGAGGCATCTCGACCTTCGGATGACCGCCGTCTACTTAGGCGTGGCCCGTCGCGAGGGGACCGGCGAGCTCCCACCGCCCGACTCGAACGGAACCACCTCGGAGCGGCAGGTCCATCAACCCGGAGGGTCCTCGGGACGCTCGTGGCCGCAGCCTTCTGCTCGAAGTGCGGCGCCGCCGTGCCGGCGGGCGCTCAGTTCTGCGCCGCCTGCGGCGCGCCCGTCGCGGCGGGCCCGGGCGCACCGGCACCAACCGCGAGCTCCTCGGCCCCGGGCATGCCGCCGCCCCTGCCGCCGCCACCCCCTCCGGTCCCGTCGGTACCGATCTCGACGACGCTCGGCGTCGCCGGGGCGCGCCGGTTCCTCGTCCAGCATCTGCTGGCCGGGCCCCGGCACAGCTACCGGGTGATGGACCACGAGAAACGGCACCTGTTCAGTCTGGGAGAGAACATCGCTCAAGAGCGACAGGCGAACTGGAACTCGTTCTTTCAACCCGCCCAGCCCGGCCAACCCCGGTTCCAGGTCCACCTCGGACCCGGCCCCGCGCGCGCGGTCTCCTCGTTCTGGGGGGTCGAAGAACCCCGGGGCGCACTGGTCGGCGCGCTCGCGCTCGAGACGCAGGGGATGCGATCCACGGCGACGCTCTCCGACGCGTCGGGGGCTCCGAGCCTCACCGTCCACGTCGAACGGGGGATGGCGAGCCTCTCTGCCCAGGCCACCACGCCCGACGGGCGACCCGCGCTGGTGGCCCGGGGCGGTCTCATCCACCACAATCTTGCGATCCACGACGCGACCGGCGCCGAGGTCGCCAAGATCCACGAATCGTTCGTCTCCGCCCGGGACACGTACGCCGTCGACCTCGTGGGGCCGGTGGATCCGGTGTTCGCCGTGGTCTTCGCGGTGCTCATCGACCACTTCAAGGGCCGGTAGCGGACTCGTCCAGCGCGTCGAGCCCACCTTCCTGCATTCACCGTCCCGCTCGCCCCTATCCTCCCTCGCTCGCGTCGGGGCACGTGGCGCGGCCGAGCTCCTGGGCGTCGAGCGTTCGCGAGTTCCGGGACGGCGCCCTCCGGGATGCGTATGTCGGCGACGCCTGGAAGCGACGCATCGTCTACGAGGTCGCTCGCACCCCTCGGCTCCTAGCCCGCGCCGGGATCAGCGAGCCGCCGGCGACCCCTCGCCGGCTGGCCCGACGCCACCTCGAGGCGCTCCGGCGATCCCTACCGTGGGCCCCGACCACGATCGCGCTGCACTTCGCCGCCCTCCGGAAGTTCGCGCGGTGGGCCAAGAACCCGCTCGCGGTCGAGGTGGGGGCGTGGGCGGTCCCGTCCGGGTCGCCGAGCCACCGCCGGTGGTTGGAGCGGGACGACCTTGTCCGGCTCTACCACTCCTCGCGGGGCGCGGAGCGCGTCCTCCTGTCGCTGGAGGCGCTCAACGGCCTGCGGCGGATCGAGGTGCTCCGGCTCCGGGCGCGGGACATCGATCTCGAGCGCCATCGCCTCCGCGTCCTCGGCAAGGGGAAGAACGGCGGCAAGTGGCGCACGATCCCGCTCTTCCCGGAGACCGAACGGGTGCTGCGGCGCCTCCGCATCGGAGCCGGACCGGACTCGCGCGTGGTGCCGCTCTCCCGGAGCGGCGCGGACCTGCTCCTCCACCGGGCCGCCGTCCGCGCGGGACTCCCCTCGCGCGGTCTCCGGGTCTCGCATCATGACCTTCGACGGACGTTCGGCCGGCTCTCGTATCAGTCGGGCATGGACCTGGTCCAGCTGAAGAACCTGTACGGGCACGCCTCGCTCGACCAGACCGTCCACTACGTCGGGCTCGACGAGGATCGGATGCGCGCCGGGCTCGCCTCGTTCGCTCGGACGCTCGCCCCGTTCCTCCGCGGCGGCGCGAAACCCCGGGCGGAGCCTCCCCGTCCGGGCGGCCGCCTCAGACCTGCCGGCCCTCCTCGAGCGGACGGGCGCGGATCCGTCGCAGCAGCACGAGCGTCGTCGCGGTGAGCGCCCCGGTCCAGAGCAGGAGTCCGAGGAGCAGCAGGGGCCA
>JASHXN010000011.1 GCA_030043505.1 Thermoplasmata archaeon | reverse complement strand
GTTCGAGCCGTTCGGCAAGCCCGACTCCTCGAAGACGGTCGGGTAGGTGACGCGGAGGAACGACACGTTCACCGTGACGCCGCTGCCGTTCACGTCGAACCGGCCGGTGCCGTTGACGACGGTCCAGCCGGCGATCGGGCGGACGGAGTAGTTGCCGCTCTCGTTGCCGACCGGGAACGTGATCGACGGGCGTCCGGCGCCACGGCTCTCCGTCCCGGCCGTCACCTTCCAGTGGTGGCCGTGAGGCAGGCCGGTCTCCTCGAACGTGAGGGCGTACGTCACGCTCGAGAAGCGCACCAACCGCGTCACCGCCGCCGCGAGCACGGTGACGTTGCCGTGCGCGGGCGCGCGATACCCTGCGACGGGAAGGACGGTGTAGGCGTGCCGGCCCGGATCGATCGCCGGGAAGACGATCGTCGAGGCGTTCCCGCAGGCCGTCGTGCCGAGCGTGACGCACCAGTCGGTCGCGCTCGGAAGCCCCTTCTCCCGGAACGTGACCGGGTGCGGGGTGAGCGGCGAGAACGTCAGCGTGACCAACACACCACGATCGGCGAGGACCGCCGGCGACTCCGGCGAAGCCGCCACCGCGTAGTGGGCGGGCGGAGTCACGGCGAACGGGTACGCGCCGACCGGCGCGTACAGCGAGATCGTCGTGCCCGAGGTGGTGACGTTACGTCCGGCGACCGAGACGGTCCAGTTCGAGCCGCTGGGAAGGTCGTCCTCGGTGAACGTCAGCTCGAACGCCGACGCCGCGAGCGTCGTGACCGCCCCCGCCGTCGCGTCGGGCAGGACCAGCTGGCTGCGGAACGCATCGTAGGCGGCCGGACCCGGTGTCGTGGAGACGTTCACCGTACCGACCACGCTCGAAGCTCCTACGAGCTCCGCCGTCCCCCCGACGCCGGTGACCAGCACGAAACCTCCGGCGGGGTCGAACGTCCCGAACGTCGGCGCTAGCGTGCCGAGCGGGATCCCGCCCACGGGGGTGCTCCCGCGCAGGACGGTAACATTGTCGGAGCCGGCGTTGAGCACATCGACCGTGCCGGCCGCGGGATCGGCGACCGCGGCCACAGGGTCCTCGCCGGTCCGGACCGAACGGATCGCCCCGCTCGAGAGGACGGTGACGTTGGCCGATCCGGTGTTCGGGACGTAGACGTCCCCCGTCAACGGATCGACCCCAATGCCTCCGGGTTCTGACCCCGTCCGGGTGGTAGCGACGACCGTCAGCCCCTGCACCTCGTAGACAGTAGTATCGGTAGAACTCGTCGCGTAGACCGCCCGGGTGACCGTATCGTAGACCGGGACGCCCCCGACGCCGGGCGCTGGAACGGTGCCGACGAGCACCGTACCGTTGAGGACCGCGAGCGACTCGTTCGAGGGGACGGTGGCGTACACCAGGTGCCGGGTCGCATCGTACGTCAAGCCGCCGACTGGACCTCCTGCGTTGACGACCGCCACGACGCCCGTCGGGCTCAGCACCGAGACGTTCGAGGAGGCGTCGGTGCCGACGTAGGCGTCCGCGTCGGCGGGATCGAAGACGACCGAGGACGGACCCCCTGGGACCGGGACGACCGACTCGAGCGCCGACCCGTCCCAGACGTCCACGGCGTTTGCCGCCGTGCGAGCCACGAAGCGGACTCCGTTGGACGGGTCGACGGCCACGGCGCTGGGCCCGCCGGCGACCTTCAGGCGCGAGAGGACGGCGATCCCATTCAGGACGCTGACGTTCAACGCGAGCGAGTCGGCCACATACACCGCGCCGCTGCTGGCGTTCGTCGCGAGCGCGACCGGGCCCGCGCCGACGTCGATCGTTCCGAGCGCCTCGGCGCCTCCCAGCTCCGTCACCGAACTCGAACCGGCATCCGCGACGTACACAGCCCCTGTCGCAGCGTCGTAGATCAGCGCCTGAGGGTTGCTTCCGACCCGGACCCGGCTGAGCACCGCGGTGCCCTGAAGGAGGGTCACGTTGCCGCCCGCCGCGTTCGCGACATCGACGACCGCGGTCGCCCCGTCGTACGCGACGGCGCTCAGCGTGCCTCCGACCGGGACCGAGCCGACCACCGAGGTGCCCTGCAGGAGGTCGACGGTACCGGAGCTGCTGGCGACGTAGATCGATCCGTCCGACGCGTCGTAGGCGAGCGCCACCGGTCCGGGGGCGACGGCGACCGTCCCGACGACCGCGGTCGGGGAGAGGACGGAGACCGACGACGACTGGGCGTTCGCGACGTAGACCTCCTGATCGGCCGGATCGTACGCCGCCGCGATCGGGTCGATCCCTACACCCAGGGTCGTCGTGAGAGTGCCGTTGTAGAGGACGCCGACCTCGCCGGCCGCGGGTTCCACGACGAACAGCGACTGAGCACCCGGGTCGGGGACGATCGCGCCGGGCTCGGCCCCGAGGTGGATCGTGGCGACCCGGCTCGTCCCGTTCAGGACACTGACCGTTCCCGCGCGGCTGTCCGAGACGTAAACGTCCCCGGTCAACGGATCGAGCGCGCTCCCTACGGGGCCCTTGCCGGCCCCGACGCTCGCGAGGACGTGGTTGCCTCGGACGACACTGACGTTGTTGGAAAGCGAATTCAGCACGTAGAGGGCCCCGTTGACCGGGTCGAACGTGAGATTCGCGGGTTCGAGACCGACCGGGATCGTGGCGGAGATCGCACTCAGGACCGGAAGGGATGCCCCCGGGCCGGACGGGGTCGGCGGGGGAGCCGATACCTCAACTCCACCGGCCGCGAGCACCCGTACGCCACCGACGGGCAGGGCCCCGGTATGGACCGGGGCTACCGCCCCCGCCGGGAGGGTAAGCAGCACCCCGAGGAGGGCGGTGCCGGCGACGGCGGTCGCGCGAGCCAGGGTCCGGCGGCGACTAGGCACGTCCCCCACGGCGGACGATGCGGCTCACTCGCCATAAGCCTCTCAGAGCCCCCCGGATATTCGACGCGCGCGGAGAAGGCGCCTCACCAAGTCGGGAAGGCGAGGCGACCGTGGCCGAACTGACCCGGAGGTGAATCCTCCCGCCGTTAGTACCACCCCCGGCAGAGGCGGGACCGTGGTGGGCGGTAAGGACCGTCTCCGCCGGGACCCGGGTGGCATGCGTACGACCAACGACGGCATACATAATTGTATGGTAATTTCGGAAAACCACTCGGAATTCCCGCAAAAGCCCGGTACGGTCGGAAACGGTCCGCCCGTCCTTCAGTCAGGGTCGGGGTGCGTCGGCGGCGAGGGTACGCGATCCTTCCCCCGGAGCAGCGTCGGCACGGCGGCAGCAACGACCAGGGCCGTGGAGGCTAGAAAGATGCCGTGGATCGCCTTCAGGAACTGAGCCCCGGCGGTGAACCCCATGCCCGACGCGGCGGTCCCGAGGAAGATCGCCTGGATCTCGGGCCGACTGAGCGCGCCGGCCATGATGACGAGCGTGATCCCGAGGCTGATCGTCGCGCCCGCGTTGACGAACGTCACGCCCACCCCGGAGGCGACGCCCCGTCGTGTGGGCGGGACGGCGGTCATCATCGCCGCGCGGTTCGGGGCAGCGAACAGGCCCATCCCGGCGCCTACGAGCACGAGCGGCCCTGCGAGCTGAAGGAACGTCGCCGCCGGACCGATCGTGGAGAGCCAGAGGAATCCGCAGGCCGAGACGCCGAGGCCGGAGAGGAGGAACGGACGCGGGCCGAAGCGGTCGGAGAGCCAGCCGCTGACGGGCCCGAACGCTGCGAGCGACGCGGAGACCGGGATCAGGTAGAGCCCGGCTTGGAGCGGGCTCAGGAACCTCGGCGGCCCCTGGAGGTAGAAGACGAGGATGAAGGTGAACGCCCCCCGAGCCAGCGCGTTCAGCAGCACGGCGAGGACGCTCGCGCTGAACTGCCGATTTCGGAAGAGGGTCAGGTCGAGCATCGGCGACTTCTCCCGCAGCTCGACCAGGACGAACGCCCCGAGCATCGCCCCGCCGAGCACGACCAGGAGGATCGCGAGCGCGCCTTCGATCTGTCCGAGGGCGCCCAGGGTGACCCCGATGAGCAGGACCGTCAACCCCCCGGCCAGCACGACGTTGCCGAGCCAGTCGATCTTGGCGGTGTGCTCCGGCTTGGCGATCTCCTTGAGGTCGTAGTGCGCACGGAGGGTCGCGATGATCCCGATCGGCACGTTGACGAAGAAGATCCAGCGCCAGCCGATCGTGGACGTGATCACGCCGCCGAGGACCAGGCCGGAGACCGCCCCCGCTACGATCGACACCTGGTTGATCCCGAGCGCTCGGCCCCGTTCGTTCGGCGGGAACGCGTCGGTGATGATCGCCGCGGAGTTCGAGAAGAGGAAACCGGCGCCGACCGCCTGGACGAGGCGGAAGAGGACCAGTTCGAGGCCGGTCTGCGAGAGCCCGCAGAGCGCCGAGCCG
>JASHXN010000102.1 GCA_030043505.1 Thermoplasmata archaeon | reverse complement strand
TGGGCACGTTCCGGGGGAATCCGCTCGCGCTCGCCGCCGGAGCGGAGACGGTGAAGGTCCTCGCGGAGGGAGACCTCCTCGACCGGACCCGGCATCGGGGCGCCCGGGTCGTGGAGCGGTTGCAGGCCCTCTCGGCCCGCCACCCGTCCCTCGGCGACGCGCGCGGTCGCGGGTTCATGATCGGCGCCGAGTTCGTGCGGGGTCCGAAGAGCCACGAGCCGTGGGGGGAGCGGGCGAAGGCGATGCGAAGCGCGTTGCTGGCGCGCGGGGTCCTGATGCACACCGCCGGGGCCTGGGACCAGGTGCTGCGGTTCATGGCCCCGCTCACGATCGAGGAGGAACTGCTGGAGCGGGGCCTTCACGCATTCGAAGAGTCGCTGGAGAGTCTCGACGCCGGTCCGGAGGTCGTGGGCCGGAACCGACCGGCCGGCCCCCGGGCGGCCGCCGAGCTTCGTCGTCCCGCCGCACACGCGGCCCCGGTCCCGGGAGTACCCCCGGTCCCCGGCCCGCTGCGCGGGGCCGACCGAGAATCCGACTGACCTGCGGCTCCCCTCGAGGGTACAACCTATCTGCCGGCACGCTCCGGCCGGCCTAACGGCGGAGGCGCGCGGATGACACTGGACCTGTGGGAAGAGTCGCCGGAGGACGTACGCGAGCGGTGGCGGGACATCGCGCGGGTCATGCGGGAGACCGGGGACGCGGAGGCGCTCCCGCGCGCGCTCCAGACCGCCTTCTGGTTCGGCGCCGACGCCGCGCACCGGGCCGGGCAGACGAACCGGTTCGACTCGACGCTCCGGGGCCTCCTGCCGGCCGTCAAGCTCGACCAGCTGCGCGGGCGGAGCGGCTCGGCGCCACCGGCGCCGAAGCCCGGTCCGGTCAAGGAGCGGCGTAGTTGACCGAGATCAACTTCACCTCGGTCATCTCCTGCATCGCGTAGCGGAGCCCCTCGCGGCCGAGGCCGCTGTCGCGGACCCCGCCGAACGGCAGGGCGTCCCAGCGAAGGTTCGTCGGATCGTTGAGGTGAACGCCGCCGGCCCGGATCCGCTTGGCGAGCGCGAATCCCCGAGCCAGGTCGCGCGTGTACACCGCCGCCTGCAGACCGTAGGCGGTCGCGTTCGCGAGGCGGACCGCGTCGTCGACGCTTCCGAACCGGACGACCGGCGCGAGCGGACCGAACGGCTCCTCGTGGAGCAGGTCGGCCGACTCGGGTACCTCGTCCAGGACCGTCGGCGCGTAGAACGTTCCGCCGCCGATCGCCTTCCGCTCCCCGCCCGTGAGGAGCCGCGCCGAGCGCTCCCGCGCCTGCCCGACGAGACGGTCGAGCCGCTCGAGGGCGTCGCCGTTGATCACCGGCCCGACCTCGGTCGTCTCCTCGAGGGCCGGACCGACCCGCAAGCGAGCGGCGTGCTCGGCGAGCTGCCGCGCGAACGCCTCCGCGATCGACGCATCGACCAACAGCCGCTTGGAGGCGGTACAGACCTGACCGGCGTAGGTGAAGATCCCTCGGGCCGCGGCGGCGACGCTCGCGGCGAGCGGTGCGTCTTCCAGCACGACGAACGGGTCGAGGCCCCCCATTTCGAGGATCACCCGCTTCGCGTGGCGACCGGCGCGGCCGGCGATCGCCTTGCCGACCTCCGTCGATCCGGTGAACGTGACGAGCCGGGTCGCCGGATGCTCGACGAGGACGTCCCCCACCGATCTGCCCGGACCGACCACGACGTTGAGCGCTCCCGCCGGGAGCCCGCTCGCGTGGAGGTGCTCGGCGAGCCGCAGCGCCGTGAACGGGGCGGCGCTCGTCGGCTTCGCCACCACCGGGTTGCCGGCGGCGAGCGCCGGCGCGACCTTGTGGCTGAGGAGGTTGAGCGGGAAGTTGAACGGACCGATCGCGACGACGACCCCGATCGGTTCGCGGACGCTGAACAGGAAGCGGTGCTCGTTACCGGCCGGCCGTTCGTAGGCGTCGGCGGGAAAGCTCTCCCCGGTGAGTTGGCGGATCTCCTCCGCGGCCAGCCCGAAGACGCCGACGGCACGGTCGACCTCGACCCGGGCGTCGACGATCGGCTTACCGACCTCCCGGGCGATGAGGCGGGCCATCGTCTCCCGGTCGGCCCGGAGCCGCTCGGCGGCGGTACGGAGGATCTGGGCCCGTCGATGCCCGGGGGTCTCGCCCCACGACCCTTCGACGTCCGCCGCAGCCTCGACCGCGGCCCGCGCCTGGTCGGCGGAAGCGACCGGAGCGTCCGCCAGGCGCCGCCCGGTCGACGGATCGATCACCGGGGCGTACCGCCCCCCGTCCGGGGGAACCGCCCGCCCGGCGATCCAGAGCGCGCCCTTGCCGCCGGCGGGAAGCCCGTCGTCCACCGCGACCCCTACGCCGGATCGCCGTAGACGGTGTAGTGCCAGCCTTTGCGGGCCTGGCCCGTCAGGTCGACGTAGACGTTCTTGACGACGGTGTAGTCGAGGAGGGAGTCGGTCCCCAGGTCCTTGCCGAAGCCGGACTGCTTGAACCCGCCGTGCGGCGTCTCCGAGCCGAGCGGCAGGTGGTCGTTCACCCACACGTCCCCGAAGCGGAGCGCGTTCGCCGCCCGGAGGGCCGTGCGGACGTCCCGCGTCCAGACGCTGCCGGCGAGACCGTAGGCGACGCCGTTGGCGATCTCGATCGCCTGCTCGAACGTGGAGAACTCGAGGACGTCGAGGACCGGTCCGAAGATCTCCCGCTGGGCGATCGTCATCTCCGGGGTCACCGCGTCAAAGAGGGTGGGTCGGACGAAGGCTCCGTCCGGGAACTCCTTCGGCGGATCCGCCCCGCCCGTGACGACCTTCGCGCCCTCGCTCGCCCCCTTCTCGACGAACGTCTGGACGGTCTTCTGCTGCGTGAGGCTGACGAGGGGCCCGAGATCGGTCGACCGGGAGAGCGGGTCCCCGAGCCGGATGGTCCGGACCCGTTCGGCGAGATGCTGGACGAACTTCGCGCGAACCTTCTCGTGCACGATCAGCCGGGTCGCGGCGGTGCAGTCCTGGCCGCCGTTGACGAAGCCACCGACCACGGCCCCCTCGACGGCCGCCGCCAGGTCGGCGTCCTCGAAGACGACGAACGGCGCCTTCCCCCCGAGCTCCAGCTGCACGCGCTTGACGGTCGCGCTCGCCGCCTGCATCACGGCCCGGCCGGTCGCCGTGTCTCCGGTCAGCGAGACCATGTCGACCTTCGGATGCCGGCACAGCTCGTCGCCGACCTGCCCGCCGGGACCTGTCACGACGTTGAGAGCCCCCGGCGGGAGTCCCGCGTCCTGGAACGCGCGGGCGAGCTCCAGCGACGAGAGCGGGGTCCAGCTCGCCGGCTTGAGCACCACGGTGTTGCCGACGACGAGCGCCGGGGCGATCTTCCAGACCGCCATCATGATCGGGTAGTTCCACGGGGTGATCGACGCCACGACGCCGACCGGCTCGCGCCGGAAGATCGTCGTCCC
>JASHXN010000101.1 GCA_030043505.1 Thermoplasmata archaeon | reverse complement strand
AGTCCGGCCGCCACGAGCGGGCCGGCGAGACCGAGGAAGATCGTCGGACGCTTCCGGTCGACGAGCGCGTTCTCCCAGACCTCCAGACACCGCCCGAGATTGCGCGCCTGGATCGACGTGCTCTGGAACTGCTCGACCAGCTTCCCGAGGGAGCGAGCGCGAGTGACGTCGACCGCACGCACCGGCTCCCGGAGGAGCGGACGCCGACGCGCCGCCAGCGAGCGAGGCACGCCGCCGCGAGCGCGGTTCGTTTCTTAATGGTTGGGACGCCGCACGGTTCGGGACCGAGGGCCCCCCCTGCGCCTTAAATCGCGGCGTTTTGCATGCGGGCGCAGGTGGGAATTGGCCTCGATCGAGCCGGTCGTCCTCCGCACGTTGGAGGGGCTCGTCGACCGGACGGGTCGGACGGTCGTCATCGCCGGTCCGCCGGCGAGCGGCAAGTCGGCGCAGCTGACGAAGTTGCGCACCGGGATCGAGGCGCTCGATGGGAGGGTCGTGACGTTGAGCGGCACCTACCGGGGTCGATCGGTCCCGTGGGGGGCGCTCGAAGGCCTCGAACGCCCCGCCGACGCCCCCGAAGCGTTGGTGCCGGACGCTGACGTCGGCCTGCCCGAGCCCGTCGGGGTCGCTCCGATGGCCCCGGTCGCTCTCGCCCCGGAGGCGCTCGGGCCGTCTCGTCGGCGGGGCGGCCGGGGACGGACGACGTTCCTCGGTGAGACGGCCCGCACGCGGGGGCCCGCGGCGCACAACGTCGACGATTACTGGGACCGGCTGTTGCCCGAGTTCGAGGGCGAGACCGGTCACCCGGTCGCGCTCCTCGTCGAGGAGGCCGCCCTCTTCGACACCGAGAGCCGGGAGTTCCTGCTGGATCTGAGCCGACGCGCAAGGTTGCGGCCGCTCCTGATCGCGATCACGCTCGACTCCACCTCGTCCGCGGCGGCGGTGTGGGAGGAGGCCCTGCTGGGCCGATCGGACGTGGACTGGATCCGACTGGCCCAACCCGCACCGGACCCTCGGGAGGTGCACCGGCTCAGCCAGTTGCTCGTCGATCTGCCCCCCGCCTCGATCCGTCTTCTCGGATTTCTGGTCCTGCTCGGCGGGGAGGCTCCGGGGGTCCAGCTCGCGCGCGTCACGAACCTGAGCCTCGTCGCGCTGCGCGACGCCGCCAAGCCCGCCGTCGGGGTCGGCCTCATCCGAGTCCGGGAAGGTCGACTCTCGATCCCGGACCTGGCGAGCGTGCCGGTCCTGGAAGGGCTCTTGCCCGAAGCCGACCGCCGGAAGTGGCATCACGAAGTGGCGGAAGGGCTCCAGGCGCTCTCGGCGGAGCCTCCCCTCTCGCGCCGGGTCGAGATCGCGCACCATTACCTCGCGGCGTCCGCCGACGCGGTCGCGATGTCGCGGCTGCTCGAGACGGCCGAGATCAGCCTGGGGCTGCTCGACTACGACCTCGCGACGACGTTGCTCGCCGAGGCACTGGAGTGCCTACGGTCGATCCCGCCGGGCGAACGGCCGGCGATCGAACCCGAAATGCATCTGATGAACGCGCGGGCGCTGTTCTGCTCCGGTTGCCCGGAAGAAGGAGAGGCGGAGCTCCGCGAGGGGGTCGACGGGGCGCTGAGGGCGGGCACGAACTCGGCCGACCTCGCGAGCTGGCTCGAGCCGGTCCTGCCCACGTTGCTCCTGGTGGGCCCCCGGGGCCGCCTGGCCCCGACGATCGTCGAGCTCGCCGAGCGGCTCCACGACGCGGGCCTGGTGGAGCCCGAGGTTCTGCTCGAGACGCTGCTGCCCGCCTACGACGCGGAGCGGAACCTGATCGAGCGCTCCCGCGCCGAGGCGCTGCGCGCCGCGCAGAGCGCGCACCAGTTGCAGGAGCGTCACCTCCAGGCGCTGGGCCTCTTCGCGATGGGGGTCGCGCGGGTCCCGGGTTCGCCCGAGGAGGTCCTCCAGGCCGAGCGGTTCATCCGGGCGGCCCGGTTCCTGCTGAAGGACTCTCGCCGCTGGTGGCTCGACTACATCGCCGGCGAGTTCGAGTGCCGGCTGCTCGAGCGCCGCGGTGAGCTCGAACAGGCGCTCGCCCTTCGACGGCAGAGCATCGGCGCGCTGGAGCGCGCCCGCCTCCCCTCGGTCGAGCTGTTCCACGCGCTCGGCATCGCCCGCATCCTGCTGCATCGCGGCGATCCGACCGGAGCCGAGAAGACGCTGCAGCGAGCCCGGCAGATCGCCGAACGGCTCCATCTCTTCCCGCCGTCCCCCGGGTTGCTCGAGCTCTGGCTGCTCGAAGGGCGCATCGCGGCGCTCGCGGGGTCGGTGGCGGCGGCCCGAGACCGTTTCTCGGCCGTCGCCGACCTGCCGGCGACGCTCAGTCTCCCGCGCCTGCGCGCCGAAGCGACCCTGCGGCTCGCCCTTCTCGAGTTCGGCGCCGGTCGAGCGGAAGCAGCTGAGAAGCTCACCGGGCGGCTCGCCGCACCGGAGCTGCTCCAGGCGCTCACGGAGCCGGCCCGCGAGTGGGCGAAGGACCCGGCCGCGCACGCCGCGGAGAGCCGCCGCGGCGGTGGACCGCTGCCCCAGCCGCCGCCGCTACCCCGTCCCCCCGATCCCGAACGTCGGGAGCGCCGAGGGAGCTAGGGCGAACAGCACCGTCAGGGCGCCCACCACGAACAGGATCGCGGCGACCAGCTTGCGTACGGTCGCCGGAGCGAGGTGCACCGCGAGGCGCCGGCCGAGCCAGACGTCCCACGCGGCGACCGAGATCAACGCGGCCGACCCGGCAACGAGCACCGTGAGCCAGCCGAAGCTGGGAACGAAGACGATCTCGAAGATCATCGTGGTGTCGCCGAGCTCGAGCGCGAGGATCGTGCCGAAGGCGGCGACGAACGCCCCGCGGAGGTCCGTGATCGGGTCCGCCGCCTCGTCGTCGTGCGTCCAGAGCGTGTAGGCGGCGTAGCCGATCAGGAACAGACCGCCCGCGACCCGCAGCCAGCGCAACCGGCCCGGCCCCAGCACGGCTTCGAGCCCCGTGCCGACGCCGACCGCGATCGAGGTGGTCACAAGGAACGCCGCGGCGGCCCCGCCCCAGGCCCCGATCGCCCGAAGCCGGGCGGAGAGGCCGATCAGCGCGAAGCTCGTCCGGTCGACCAGCTCCAGTCCGCCGATCACGGCGAGGACGACCACGAACCCGAACAACGCCGAGGCGGCCACGGCCCCCCGTTACGCCAGCAGCGGCAGGAACTCGGTGACACGCCGTTCGCAGAAGCTGCACGC
>JASHXN010000100.1 GCA_030043505.1 Thermoplasmata archaeon | reverse complement strand
CTGGAGCGGTACTGCTGCCGAAGGATGCTGCTGACGCACGTCGACCTCCTGGACGAGGTCGGTCCGTACGGCTAGGGCGCCTTCGGGGGCCGACTCCCGGGCTACCGGGACGCGTTCCGTGGAACTTTCGCTCCGCCGGCGCTAGAAGAAAGCTGGAAAGGGTACGCCCGGGCCGGTCGAGGCCCGGGCGGCGCGTGCGGCGCCGGATCTACTCGTCGTCGTCGTCCGCGGGCTTGCTGCTGCGCTCGAGCCCGCTGCGCCCGGTCGACGGCTTCGCCGTCCCGGGCTTGCGCGTGCGCCGCCGGAAGTAGAGCACGAGGACGGCGATCACCACGACCACCGCCGCCACGATCCCCGCGTCCTCCAGCAGGGTCGTCGTGGGGTTCGGGTGGACGGTGATCGACATCGACGCGATGCTCTCGGTGGTGTTGTTGACGAACTGATTGCTCGCCTTCGCCGCGGCGTAGAGGATGAACGAACCGGACTTGCCCGGGGTCCAGGTGATCACGGCCCGCACCGTGCGGCCGTGCGCCAGGGTCGGGATCGAGCCGGTGGCGAGCACGGTCGAGTTGACCGTCGCGTTCTTCGTCTTGTTGGAGTAGCCGTAGAAGTTCACCGAAGCCGGCGTGCCGGCGATGTAGTTCCTCGTGCCCGTGCCGCTGGCGCCGAGCAGGTAGAACGAGACGGTGACGTCCGTCCCTTTCGCCTTCGCGCCGCCGCCGACCGTGACGTTCAACCAGTAGGTGTACTTCGATCCGGCGTTGACCGTCGACGGTCCGGTGAGGTTGTTCGCCTCCATGACCGGCCGCAGGGTCGTGTTCTCGGAGACCGACAGCGTCGTCGTCGTGTTCGCCTTGTTGCCGGCCTTGTCGGTGACCGTCAGGCGGATCTTGTAGTCGGTCGTCTTCGGATACAGACGGACGGTCGGGAACTTGCCGTTCGGCTTGGCCGAGGTGTTCGACCACGAGATGTTCTTGAACGCCGGCGCCGTCGTGTTCCCCGGGTTCGTGATGTTCCAGTTCCACTTCACGATCGAGCCGTTGCCGTAGTCGACCGACTCGTTGCCGGCGAGGTGGATCACGACGTAGTGCTTCGGCCCCTCGACGATCGACCCGCTGGTGATCGTCTTCCCCGTGGCCGCCGAGATCAGCTGGATCTTCGGGACCGGCGGTTCGGTATCCTTCACCAGGATCGTCAGCGTGGTCGCCGAGGTCGTGCCGACGACGGTCCAGACGGTGAGCGTGAGGTTGTACTCCCACCCCCAGCCGGTGACGCCGCTCGCCGCGGTCCCGATCTTGATGTTCGCGAAGTTCAGGTAGAGGCCGTGGCCCGGCGCGGTCTTCGAGTTCGTCGTGTTCGCCCCGAAGGCGACCGACCAGTTCGACGAGGCGTTCGCGCCCTTCGTCTCGGAGTAGTTCTGGGTCGCGGTGTAGTTCTTCGCCCGGAGCGTGTACTGCGCGATCGCGAGCACGTTCGGCTTCGCGGGCGCCGAGTTGTTGGCGCTGAAGTGCAGCGTCGTCGACCAGTTGACGACCAGGAAGGTCGTGCCGTCCGCCTGGAACGTCTGGTTCTTGGTCGCGTTCGACGAGATGACCGCGGTCGGCTTGCTCGTGACGATCCAGACCTTGAACGACGCGTTGCTGGTGGCGCCGGACGACGAGATGACCTTCAGCGTGCCCGCGTAGTAGCTCGTCCCGTTCGGGCCCGCGTAGGTGTGGTTCGTGGTCACGTTCGACGTGCTGACCGGCTTCGAGCCGTCGCCGAAGTTCCAGACGAACGTCGAGCCGTTCTCGCCCGCGGGGTACGTCGTCGGCGCGGCGCTGTACGTCGCGGTGACCCCGGCGCCGAGGACGACCGTGTAGTAGTTGCGCGTGCTGTTCAGGACGTTCGCCGACGAGAAGAACGCGTTCTTGCTCGTGACCGACATCGCCGCCGTGACGTTCTGGACCTTGACGATCGTGAACGTCGCGGTCGCCGCGGAGGTCGCGGCGGCCCTCGAAAGGAGGGAGAACGTCGTCCACGTCCCCTTCGGGCCCGTGCCCGTCAGGTTCGTGTTCGCCGGGGCGGTCGTCCCGGCCGACAGCGCGTAGCCCTTCGGCAGTTTCACCGTGTAGTTGTAGACGTCCGCGGTCGACACCGGGTGCGCGAAGTGGAACGAGATCGTGTACGAGTCCGAGTTCGCCACGAGCGTCCCGTTCAGCGGGTAGAGGTTCGACCAGCTGTAGTCGAGCGATTTGCCGCTCGCGACCCCGCAGCTCGTCGTGCACGTCGACGAGAACGTGAAGTTCGTCGTCCCTTGCGCCGCCTTCGGGCCCAGGAACGCGGTGCCGTTGACCGTCGTCCCCGCCTGAACGGCCGGGAAGAACGGCCCCTGGTCCGCGAGCCACGTCTTGAGCGCGGCGCTGCTCCCGGTCCACGAGAACGCGATCGAGTGGTCAAAGTCGAGGCCCAGCTGGGCCCAGAGCTGTCCGACGGTCGCGTTCGGCAGACCCGGAAGGACGCTGTCGTTCCCGAGGGTGATGTTCGAGTAGACGGCGAGGTCCCCCTTCCCGGTCGTCGTGCTGATCCCCTTGAAATCGAGGACGGTCGAGAAGAGTCCCTCCTCGGAGGTCTGGATCGGCGCGGCGGTCACGGTGCGCTGGTAGGGGGTCGCGTTCGTGACGTTGTGCGCGTACCAGACGGTCTGATAGCCCGACGGGGCCAGAATAACGTAGAACTCCTTGTTGTCGTACGAGCTGAACGCGTAGTAGCCGCCCGGCGGGGTCGTGCTACCGTACAGCGCCGAGGTCGACGGGTCGAACAGCGAGGCGTTCCCGGT
>JASHXN010000099.1 GCA_030043505.1 Thermoplasmata archaeon | reverse complement strand
GGCGCGGGCGGCGCCTTCGGCGGGGCCTTGACGGTCGGCGTCGCGGTCTTCGCGGCCGAGGCGGCCGCCGCGCGACCGGCGCTCGAGCGTTCCGCCGCCTTCTTGAGCGAGTAGGCGCGCGTCCACTTCAGGCGGTGGCCGAGCCGTCCGAGGCTCAGCTGCTGCTTGCGGCACGACGACGAGCAGAACTGGAAGACGGTCCCATCGCGCTTGACGAACGTGGTGCCGGTGCCGGGCTCGATCTCCTGGGCGCAGAACGAGCACTGGCGCTTCGCGACCATCGTTCCTCGCTACCGGACGGAGAGCTTGCGCGCTTCGCGGGCGGTCTCGCGGAGGATCAGCACATCCCCCAGGCGGATCGGCCCCGCGACGTTCCGCGTGATGATCTTGCCCCGGTCGCGTCCGGCTAGGACGCGGACCTTCACCTGGGTCGCCTCCCCGGCCATCCCGGTCCGGCCTACCAGCTCGACGACCTCGGCCGGCGATCCTCGCTCCTCGGGCATCGACGAGCTCCTAACGGTCCGGCTTACTTCCGAAGGTTGGCGAACGCGCCGGAGAGCTCGTCCAGGAGCCCCTTCCCTTCGCCGGGCTCGACGATAGCGACGCTCGCCGCCGACTTGGAGAGGCCCGCTGACTGGCCGAGCCGCTGCTTCTTCGGGACGTAGGCGTACGGGATCCGCTTCTCCTCGCAGAGCATCGGGATGTGGACGAGGATCTCGACCGGATCGACGTCCTCGGCCATGACGACGAGCTTCGCTTCCGCGCGCTCGCTCGACTTCGTCACCTCGTTCGTCCCGACGCGGACCTTGCCGGTCTCGCTCGCCACCTGGACGAGCTGCAGCGCCTTTTCGGAGAGGTCGTCGGGGGTCTCGAACCGCACGTAGATCGGTCGCGTCATCGTTCCTCGCGTCAGCGGAACCCCGAAGGGTCCTCGGCTCAACGGTGGGCCCCCTCGGAGGAGAGGGTGTACTTAACGGTGCCGGCGCGGGCCCGCGGCGCGGCTCACGCCGCGGCGGCCGGGGCGTCTTCCGGATGGGCGGCGAAGTGCCGCCGGACCGGTTCGACGATCCGGTCGAGGGCGGCGGCGACCGCCGCCTTCAGGTCCTGCGGGTGGAGCTTGCCGTCCTTCCACGCCGTCTCGAACGCCAGGTAGCTGTCGAACGCCAGCGGCCCGCCGTGCTTGGGGGCCCGGTCGATCCCGAGCTTTCCCTCCCAGGGGAAGACGATGTACCGGACCGCCTCGACGACCGGATTCCCCTCTGTCTCCTTGGCGGGGCAGAACGCCGCGCCGAGCTTGGCGACGATCTCGTCGCGGGACGACGGCAGACGGATCGACGACCCCGTGTCGGATTTCGACATCTTCCCCTCGACCAGCCCCTCCACGGGGTCCATCCTCGCCCCGCCGCGGAGCGACGAGAGCAGCGGCGTGTGGATCGCGGCCGGGACCGGCCAGCCGTAGTGGTGCGCGACCTCGCGGGCGAGCACGTGGGCCCGACGCTGGTCCATCCCCCCGTAGGCGAGCTCCACGGGGAGTTCAAAGATGTCGGCGGCCTGCATCGACGGGTAGAAGAGCTTCGCCGTGTCGAGGTTCGGCTCGTCCTCGCCCCGACCCATGATCGACATCGCCCGGCGGGTCCGGGCGAGGGAAGTCGCCTTGGCCACGCGTACGACGCGGGCCCAGTAGTCGGAGCGCGCGGTCAGCTCCTGTGCCCACCGAAACCGGACGTTCGGGCCGTCGGCGCCGAGCGCGCGGAACGTCGCCTCCATCGTGCGGCCCGCGGCGCGGATCCGCTCCAGCTCGCCGCCGAGCTTGTCGTTGATCCAGGCGTGCCAGTCGGCGAGGAAGACCGTGACGTCGCACCCCGCTTCCGCCAGGTCGACGATCTTCCGGGCGGTGATCAGGTGGGCGACGGTCAGCGCCCCGCTCGGCTCGAAGCCGATGTACGCCCGGGGGCGCTCGCTGCGGCCGACCAGGCCCCGGATCTCCTCCGGGGTGAGGACCTCGACGGTCTCCCGGGTGATGCGGGCGACCCGCGCCTCGGAGTCCACGCCAATCGGAGAGGCGCCGGTATAAAGGCACGGTCGCGGGGGCCCGGGCGGCGCTCTCGGCGACCTCGGCGCTCCGAGATGGGTATTATGACCCCCGTCCCGCTAGTTACGTTCCCGGTCTCATGGAGGGTTCCGCCGAGGAGCCCGCGGCCGTCGCGGACGCGACGGCGTCGCGCGCCAGCGACCTAGCCCACGCGCTGAGCATCAGTGCCGACGGCGCCCGGCGGCTCGTCGGCGCCGGGCACGACACCCTCGACTCGGTGCGGTCCCTTTCCTCAGAGGAGCTCCGCCAGCTCGGCGTCGGCGCCGCCGACCGCGACGCGATCGCCCAGAGCGCGGGCGGGACCGCGGTGAACGCCGACCAGATCGTCGAACGGTGGGTCGGCAGCGTCTCCAAGCCGGAACGGAGCCGCCGCCCGAAGGTCGCCCCGAGCGGCAAGGCGTCCGCGGACGTCCTGCGCCGCTGGGTCGACGGCGACGATCGGGCGATGGAGGACTGGATCCGGTCGTCCGAGACGGGGCCCCCTCCCGGGGCTCCGGCCGCCCCGGTCCCCGCCCCCCCGCGGGAGGCGCCGGTCGGCGCGCCCGCGTCCGAGGCGGCGGCGTCCCCGACCGTCTACCAGCGGGAAGAGACGGTTGTCCGGTGGCTCACCGGGCTGCTCGACCGCGTGAAGAGCGAGCAGTTCGACCCCGCGTCAATGATCCAGGAGGTCCAGGACCTCCAGCGGCAGCTGTTCGACGAGCGGGCGAAGCGCAAGCAACTGGAGGACCAGGTCGAACACGTCAAGCGCGGCTCGATCGCGGTGATCAAGTACGTTCGCTCGCGGGAGGCGAAGGAGCGCGAGACCGCGCTCAAGGCGCACGAAGAGGAGCTGGGCCGCCTGCGCGAGCGGCTCGCCTCCTTGGACGCCGGCGGGCCGGACCCCGGCCCGGTCCCCTCCCCGCCGACTGCGAGTCCCGAGCCGCGGGTCGAGGCGGCCGACGGCGGCGCCACCGAGGCCCGGCTGAAGGAGGAGTTCACGGCGCGCGAGCAGCAGTACATCGAGCGCGAGACCGAGCTCCGCCGCCGCGTCGTCCAGCTCGAAGGGGAAGGTCGACGCCTCACGTCGGAGCTCGAACAGGCGCACTCGAGCGACCGGGCCGCGAGCCGTCCGGCGGCGACCGTCGACGCGGAGGCGAACCGCCGCCTCTCGGAGGCGTCCCAGCGGGAGCGGGACCTGGTCGCCCGCGAGAACGAGCTCCGGACGAAGTTCGAGGAGATCCGCATCGGCGCGGAAGAGAACGAACGCAAGCGCGCGCCCCTCGAGTTCAAGGAGCGCGAGCTCGCCGCCTACGACCAGCAGCTCGAGAGCCGGCGACGGGCGCTCGACCTGGAGGCCCAGCGGCTCGAGCAGACCCGCCGGGAGCTGGGCGTCGGGACGGTCGCCAAGGCGAGCAAGGACGAGCGGCTGGAGCAGCTGCGGCAGGAGCTCGCCAAGAAGGAGGACGAGCTCCGCAACCGCGAGAGCCTCCTCGCCGAACGGGCCCGCGAGGTCGAACGCCTCTCCGGGACCGCCGCGACCGCCGAGGCGGAGCGCCTGCACGCCGACAGCGTAGCCGACGCGGCGGTCGCCCGCGTGCGCAGCGGCGTCCGGCGGCTCGACGACCTGCTGTACGGCGGCTTCCACCCCGGGACCCAGTTGCTCGTCAACGGCCCGGCGCACACCGGCAAGGACGTCCTCGCCCGGCTCTTCTCGGTCGACGGCCTCCGCCAGGGGATCCCGTCGATCTGGGTCGTCACCGACAAGACCTACTCGCAGGTGCGCGACGACCTCGCGCAGCTGTTCCCCGGGCTCGCCGACGCCGAGCGGAAGGGGCTGTTGCGGTTCGTCGACCTGTACTCCGTCGCGGTCGGCGCCTCCGCCTCCGTGCCGGGGGTGCGGTTCCTCTCCGCGAACGATCGGGGGGTCCTCGACCAGCTCGCGAAGGCGGTCGACGGCTACGCCGAGCAGCTGAAGGAGAAGGCGCCGACGTACCGGCTCATCTTCGAGTCCGTCTCCACCGTGACCGCCTACCTCGACAGCGCGGCGACGTTCAAGTTCCTGCAGCCGTTCGTCGGCCGCCGGAAGCTCGACGGGGCGGTCGGCTACTACGAGCTGGAGAGCGGGATGCACTCCGAGGCCGACCTGGAGACGCTCGAGCACATGGTCGACGGCTCGGTGAACCTCAAGATCGAGCAGATGAAGACGTTCCTCGCCGTCCGGGGCCTCGGGGAAGCGCAGGCGCGGAGCTGGATCGGCTACACGTTCACCAAGCGCGCGTTCAACCTCGGCTCGTTCAGTCTCGAGCACATCCGCTGACGCCGGCCCGCCGTCGCCGCGGGGCGAAGGCCTATGTACCGGTCCACGGTCCTTCCCCCCGCTAGGCTAGACCGGGGGGTTGGGCGTCCCCTTACACACCGAAACCGTCCTTAGCGGGGGTGACAGGCAGGAGCGACGTTCGAAGGGGTCGCGCGTCCCGCGTGGCTCCGTAGACGCTCTGTTCCGTCGGGCCGCGGGTCCCGCGACGAGCGCTCGGAGGAGCGCCCTAGCGGGTAACCATCACGGGCACCGGGTCAGGTCCTGACGGGAGCAGCCTTACCGTGACCCGTCGACGCTGGCGGGGTGACGGGGCCGAGGGGCGCGCGGGGTCTCC
>JASHXN010000098.1 GCA_030043505.1 Thermoplasmata archaeon | reverse complement strand
CCCCATCCGGCGTCGTTCCCCGTGGAACTGCCCGAGTGGTGCGTGCGGCTCCACGGCGTCGCCCGGACCCGACGGGTCGTCGACCCGTTCGTGGGGATCGGCGCGAGCGCCGTCGCCGCGGCCCGCCTGGGCCTCCCGTTCGTCGGATTCGACCGGGACCCGGGGTACCTCGAGGTCGCGGCGGAGCGGGTCCGGGCCGAGGTGCGAGGGCTCCCGCGTCCCCGACGGGCGGCCGGGCGCTCCGGCTGACGGGGCGCCCCCGGGCGGGACCGTGCGGTTACGGTTCGTCCGAGCGTTCCATCGTGGCGCCCTCGGGGGGAGCCCACGACTTCATCGGGGTCCGTCGGACCCCGGCGGCGGCGGCGAGAGCGTTCTTGGTCCCGACCTTGGCCTGGTGGCCCGCGGTCACGACCGCGTCGCGGGCGGCGCCCCCGGCCCGGGCGGCGCCCGAGCCGATCGCCGTACCGGCCTCGGCGAGGCGCCGCGGCAGCTGGCGCAGCCCGTCGTCCATCGCGCGGCCGAGGTTGGAGAGGTCGTCGCGGATGTCGAGGGCGAGCTCGCGGGCGTCCTGGGCGGTCGCCGTGCCGAGCCGCTCGATCTTCCGGTCCAGGGTGGAGATCTCCCCGGCGAAGTCGTGGCCGAGGCCCCCGGCCGCCCGGCGCAGCTCGTTGAGATGGCGGCGGAATTCGACCTGGTCGTTGGTGTCGGACATCGGCTCCTCGGCGCGGTTGGCGCGGAGGTCCGATAAAGCCTCACCGCTCGAGCGGCAGCGTCAGCCGCCCATCCGGCGGTCCGACTTCCGACGACGGCCCTTCGGGCCTCGCGGCGCCGCCGCCGGGGGCGGCGGGGGGACCGGGTTCCGGGGACGCTGCTCGGTCTCGGTCCCTCCGGCCCACCGGACGAGCAGTTCGATCCCGAGATGGGTCGGCTCGGTGACGACCATCTCGCCGCCCAACGTCCGGGCGATCGCCCGGGCGGCGGTCTCGTACTCGGGGTGCTCGCTCTTGAGCAGGAGGACGGCGCTCCGGAGCGGACCGACCGTCGCCAGCTCCCGGGCCCGCTCCAGCGCGTGCTCCATGGCGACGTCCAGCTGGCCCGAGCGGACCTGGCCGAGCTCGTCGGTGTACGCCTCGGGCAGGCCGTCGGTGATCAGGAACAATTCGCGGCGGCTGGCGCGCGACGCCTGGAGCAAGAGGTGCGCCGCCCGGAGCGCTTCGGCGGTGTTGGTGAACGCGCCCGGTTTGCACTCCCAGAGCTCCACCAGGTCCAGGGCGGCGACGTGGTTGTCGAAGGCGAGGACGTCGACCGTCGCGTCCGGGTACCGGCGCCGGACGGCGACGTACAGCGCGAGGAGCGACTTCTTCGCCGCGTCGAGCTTCCCGTTCTCGGCCATGCTGCCGGAGCGGTCGAAGGCGACGACGACGTGGACCCGCTCGCTCGTGATCTCCCGGTAGACGAAGCTGGTCGCCTCGTCGATGTGCTTGGAGCCGGTGAGGCGGGCCTCGAGCAGCGAGCTGGGCACGTCCAGGTGGGCGACCTCCTCCGGACGCCGCAGGCGCGCCTTCTCGTAGATGCCGGTCGACCCGCCGCCCCGGAGCGACAAGCGGACGTCGCCGGGGAGCTGTCGGCTCGTCTCCTCCAGCAGGAGCCGGGCGAACCGCTCGACCAGGCCGTACGTCACGGCGAGCTCGCCGCCCCGCTCGGCGACGAACCCGCGCTCCTTCAACTCCCGTTCGAGCCGGTGCTCCTCTGCGTCCCGGATCGTGCGGCTCGTCTCCTGCTCGGCGCGGCGGCGCGCCTCCTCCCGTTCCCGCTCGAGCTGCCGCCGCTGCGCTTCGGCGGCGCGGCGCTTCTCCTCCGCCTCGCGCTCGAGCTCCCGCTCGCGGGCGCGGAGCTTCCCCTCGACCCGGTTCGCGAGCTCCTGCTGCTCCGGGGCGGAGAGCCGGGCGAGCGCCTCGCCCAGCTCGGAACTGCCGAGCGCACGCCCGTCGGCCGCCAGCGTCGCGAACGGGACGGTCCGCTCCTTCCGCGGCGGCGTCTTCGCCTTCTTCTTCCGGGAGAAGAGGCCCCGGAGCCAGGCGCCGAACCGACGGAACGCCTCCCGGATCCGGCCCCACAGGCTCAGCCGGGGCGCCGGCTGGTTCCACGACGCTTCCGGGACGAGGAGCGCGTGCTGGACGTCGTCCCACAGGTCGGACGGCGGAAGCTTCGACCAGTCGACGGCGCGGGAGCGGCGGAGGCGGTCCTCGAGCTCGGCGATCCGCGCGGCGACGTCCGCGTCCGAGCGCTGCGCGACGGCGTCGAGCTCGGCGACGCGGCGGTCGTAGGCGTCGAGGCGCTGGGCGACCTGGCGGGCGACCTGGCGCCGCAGCCGCTCGCGGAGCCGCTCGAGCCGGTCCCGAACCTCCCCTTCGACCTCGGACTTCCGGGCGAGGAGCTCGCGGGCCCCTTCGACGCCCCCCTCGGCGAGGGCGCGGATCAGCTCCGCGCGGTCGACCGCGTCCAGGAGGTCGTCGGAACGAACGTCGTCCGGGAACGCCGAACAGTCCGGAAGGGTGATCTCCGGGCTAGAGGGGGGCGTCGTCGCGGTCCTCCTCCTTGCAGGAGAACAGCGAGAACTCCTCCAAGAGGCGGAACACCTGGACGGCGGCGTCGGTCGGCGCGCTCGGGGGGTCCGGCTTCTCCCGCTCGGCGACGTAGCTGGCGAACGCGCGGAAGCGGGGGAACTGCGACGCGTCGCGGGCGAGCCCGGCGACCAGCGCCGCGTCGTCCTTCAGCCGGCGGCCCTCGCCGACGAGCGCTTCGGCGTCCTTCGCCTGCTCCTTCAGGGTCCCGGAGTAGTAGCGGCACCAGTAGACGCCCGCGCTCCGCTTGAGCGCCGGCTCGGCGTACTGGTCGATGAACTCCTGGACGCGCTTGGCGTTCTGCCGGAACGAGTCGCCGCTGCGGGCCCGGATCCGGCCGCGCATCGCGTGCAGGAGACCGGCCTTCAGGTCGGCGCTGGAGGCGACCGAGCGTCCCGCCAGGACGGCGATCGCCCCGGTCCGCTCCGCCACGTCGATGAGGGTCCGGTTCGAGCCGACCTCCCCGACATCCGGGTTCTCCTCGCTCATCCGGAGGCGCCACGCCTCGATCACCCGGACGCCGGCGTCGGTGAGGATCTCCGGCAGGTAGACGTCCCCGGGCCGGTCGCGGCCGAGCTCGACGATCCGGCGGTTGTCGCCGTGCCGGTCGTTGAAGCCGACGTGCAGGCTCGTGAGCCGGTCCGAGAGCGGATCGTTGATGTTGTCGAGGTCGGAGAGGTTCGACGTCGCCACCGCCACGAACGACGCCGGGAACGACTCGCGCGACTTCGACGGGGTCACCGTACCTTCCTGGAGCGCCTGCAGCAGCACGTTCTGGGTGCCGAGCGGCAGCTTGCCGATCTCGTCGACCAGCAGGAAGCCCCGGTTCGCCTGGAGGAGCTTGCCCGGCTCGAGCACGAGCGGGCTCATCGGGTCGCCGACCTCCTCCAACTTGCGGAGGTTGATGTTCCCGGTCAGGTGGTCGGGGAAGACCTCGGAACTTCCCTGCACGCGGGCGAAGCCGAACCCCTCGCGGAGGATGGCGTAGACCCCGGGGACCCTACCGGGGTCGACGGTCGTCGGGTCGAAGCTGGCCAGATCGCCGCTCGGGGCGAACCGTCGGCGGCAGATCGGGCACGGGGGGAAGCGGGCGGCCACGGCCGCGTCGACGAGCGCGAGCGGGTGGTCGAGGACCGGACAGCCGTCGACGATCCACGCGGTCTTCGGGAACAGCTCCCAGAGGTCGTTCGCGAGGCTCGTCTTCCCGGCCCCGCTCGGGCCGAAGAAGAGGACGTGCGCCCCCGACACCAGGGCGGCGATCAGGTCGTCGTACGTCCCTTCGGGGAGGATCGTGCGCGGGAACAGCGCCCGCACCGCTTCGCCGCGGTCCAGGCCCCGGCCGCGGAACGTCTCGAGCGCCTTGAGCACGTGCCGCCGGAACCGGTCGGCCGGGGAGTCGACCGGCGCCTTGGCCGCCTTCAGTTCGGCGGCGGTCGCACGGGTCCCGGGCGTGGGACCGTCCCGGGAGGAGGCGCTCACGGCGCGCGCAACTAGGTTCGAGATATGTAGTTTTGCGAGCGCACGGCCGACCGGCACGCGCCCCCAACCGGGGGCCGAGCGGTCGGAGCAGGGCCCCCCGAAGGCGTCCCCAAGATTGAAGTAGGGCACCCGGCTCGCCCGCGCGCTCGATGGCCGACAAGGAGACGGCGGCGAAGAAGCCGGCGCTGGCGCGCACGGTCAAGGACAAGTGGCGCTCCAAGCACTGGTTCAAGATCCGCGCCCCCGGCCTGTTCCAGCACGTCGACCTCGGAGAGACGGCCGCGACGGAGCCGGAGCAGCTGGTCGGCCGCACGCTGGAGGCGACCCTCCCGGAGCTGTCGGGCGCCGCGGACACGGGGAAGGCCCACGTCAAGCTGCGGTTCCGGCTCGAGCGGCTCACGGGCGACGGGTTCGCCGAGGCGCGGTTCATCGGCCACGACCTGACGAGCGACTACGTCCGCCGTCTGGCGCGCCGTAAGCGGTCGAAGATCGACCTTTCGCTCACCGTGACGACCAAGGACGGGGTCGACATCATCCTCAAGCCGGTCGCCGTCGGCGAGCAGCGGTTGCAGACCCGCCTCCGCGCCGAACTTCGCCACCGCATCGTGGAGGTGCTCACGGAGGAGGCGAAGCTCCGCACGTCGGCGGAGTTCGTCCAGGAGATCATCCAGGGGGAGCTGTCGAAGCTCCTCGCCCACGGCGTGAAGTCGCTCTACCCGCTCAAGAAGATCGAGATCCGCCGCTCGGTCGTGCTCGGCGTCGTCTCCGACGAGATCCCGATGGTGCCGCCCGAGGCGGCCCCGCCGGAGGGTCCGTCCGCCCCCGAGGGGGCGCCGGAGACGGTCGAGGAAGCCGGAGCGAGCCCCGCGGCGTAGCCGCCTCCGGGGTCGATGGCGATCCTGTGATCCCTGTCGGAGTGGCTCAGCCTGGCAGAGCACGGGACTCATAGCGACGGCCCGACGGGCCGGCGGGAGAGATCCTGGGGTCGGGGGTTCAAATCCCCCCTCCGACACGATTCTAACCTCCCGCCGACCGCACGGAGCCCCCACGGGGCCCGGCACGGCTCGGCGGTTCGGACGACGAGGGGCGAGGGGGCCCGTTCGGGCCCTCGCGCGGATCCGACAGGGGGGTCGGAGCGGCCCCCGGGCCGAGGTTGGCCGCGGCTACGGCGTCAGGCGAGCATCAGAAAGTCCGTCAGGGGAACGAAGAGGAGGGGAGGGGACAACTCGAGCAGGTCCTTCGTCACCACGAGCCCGAACGGCGCCTCCTTCTCTTCCAGGAAGCTTCGAATCCCTTCCAGGTGTTGATGCGGGTCGGCGCGATACTTCACCTCGATGGGCAACGGCTTGCCGCCGATCTCGACGACGATATCGACTTCCTGGCCCCGCCGATTCCTCCAGTAGAAGACCGCCGGGGCCGGTCCGGCACCGAGGTTGAACGCGAGGCGCTTCGCGTGCTCGTGGACGACCGACTCGACGATCAGGCCCATCTCCTCCGGGCTCGTGAGCACCGAACGGTCGAGCCTTCCCCGAAGGACGTTCAGGATGCCGGGATTGGGGACGTACAGCTTCTTTTGCTTCCGAAGCCGAGACTGCCGGCTGCGAGAGTAGAACGAAGCCCGAGAGATGAGGAACGCCTCTTCGAGGTAGTCCAGATATTCGACCAGGGTCCGTTGTTCGAGTCCCACCGGCTCCGCGAGGCCCGCGTAGCTGACCAGGCCCCCGCTCTGGACGGCGATGAGACTGAGCAGCTCCTCGAGCACCCGGGTCGACGAGCGGATCTGATGGAAACGATACAGGTCGTGGGCGAGGGTCAGCTTCACGTACTCGTCGAGGCGCCGGGCGCACGCCGCGGTGTCCGAGGCTCCGGCCAACTCCGGGTAGCCGTCGACCAAGAGATACCAGTCGAGGGTCGCACCGATCGAAACCCGGCGCCGGGCCGATCGCGGCCGGAGCCGGGCCAAGGCGGCGTGGAGCAGCTCCGGCTTGCCTCGCCGCACCGCAGCTTCGACGTCGCTCCGGGCTTCGAGGTAGGCATCGTTGGTCGGATAGTCCCCGGTTCTCAGCGACAGGACGTCGACGAATTTCCAGCTCAGCAGCAGATGGCTGGAGAGGCGTCCGGTCAAGCTCGCGGCGGCCCCGGCCTTCAGTTCGGAGTTCGAACTGGACGAGACCAGGAAGCGCAGCGGGTAGCGAAAGTCGAACCAGCCCTTGAGGTCGCGATGCCAGTTCGTCGCCTTGGTCACTTCATCGAGCAGGATGTACACGGGCCCGTCCAGCTCGCGAAACGGGGTGCGTAGGATCCGCTCCTCGAAGGTTCGGATCACGTCGTTGAGAGGATCGGACGCGGCCAAGCCGAGGCCGGGGAGGTCGAAACTGGCGAACAGGATGCGGTTCGGTGCCACCCCGCGCTCCAAGAGGTCGCGAAGCAGCTGGTACATCAGCGTGGTCTTTCCAACCTGTCGGGGCCCGGCGAGCGCGACGATCGGTCGATCCTCGAGCTTCCTCCGAAGGACGAAGAAGTCGCGCCGACGGAAGGGGGGAGCGAGCGAGGCCGGTACGCCGACGCCGGTCCACCACGGATTGGCTTCGGACAGGATCTGGAGGAGGCGTTCCGGGTCGGCCGGCATCTGCAACATTATGATGTCGTTGATTCCTATAAAGGATGCGCGTCACAATGTCGTAGATCAGCAAGGTCCGACCCGAAACGATTCGCCCACAGGACCGAACTCGTCCGAGGCGTCCCCGTGCGAC
>JASHXN010000097.1 GCA_030043505.1 Thermoplasmata archaeon | reverse complement strand
GCGTCGAGCGGGCTCGGGCCGGCAAAGTCGTAGACCCGCGCCGCCTGGTGCGGGTTCTCCCCGTACCGGAGCGTGATCGGGTCGGGCCGGAAGCGCAGATCGGCCGGGAACGGGCCCGGCGCGCCCGTCGGTTCGGAGAGTCCCAGCGCGATCGCGGCGTCGTACCGGCTGCACCGTCCGAACGCCGCGACGGCGAGCCGGCGACGGGTGTCCGCGGAGAGCGCCCCGTGGCGTGCGCGCAGCTCGTCGAGGACCGCTGCGTACTCCGACGGGTCGCTGGCGACCGCGACGGCGGCGTGGTTCTTCGCGGCCGCGCGCACCAGCGACACCCCACCGATGTCGATGAACTCCTCCCGGTCCGAGGCGCCCGGCGCCTCCGCCAGGTGGCGTTCGAACGGGTAGAAGTTGACGACGACGAGGTCGAACGGCCGGACGCCGTGCTGGGCCGCCTCCGCCAACCCGGCCGCGGACCGAGGGGCGAGGATACCCCCGAAGATCGCCGGATGCAGGGTCTTGACCCGCCCGCCGAACCAGGCATCGACCCCGGTGAGCTCCTCCACGGACCGGCACGGGAGATGCGCGGCGGTGAGCGCCTGGCCGGTGCCGGCCGTCGCCCAGAGCTCGACGCTGAACTCGTGCAGGCCTTGGGCGAGCGCGACGACCCCGGCCTTCTCCTGGACCGAGAGGATGGCTCTCTCGACCCGCCGCTCGCCGTCGGCGCCGGAAGCCACTCGCCTTACCCCGACCGGGGAGCAGGGATGGACGATAACGTTCTCGCCGGGGCCCCCGGCCCCGAGGACTCCGCGAAGGAAGGCCTATGTACCCCCACCCCACCTAGCATTCTCTCCCGAGAGGTCGGGAGATGGCCTATCGCGTTCGTGTTGCACGTACGGCGGGGCCGTCCGACGGGCGTCCGCCGGGTCGGGCGTGGCGCCGTGGGGTCTCCCAGCGGGCGTGGCGGCGTCGGGGCCGACGTGCGCAGGTGTCGGCGATCGCGACGCTGCTCGGGCTCCTCCTCGTGGTCACGTTCATCGCGAACTACCTCGCGAACCAGCTGCCGGGCCAGATGGCGATCAACGACCAGAACCGGACCGTACTGGTCCAGAACCAGCTCACCCGGTTCTCGGCGCAGCTCCAGGCGCTCGGCCAGTACGGAAAGGTGGGTGGGACGGTCACGCAGCCGGTGGCGCTGGGCTCCCAGGGGGCCCCGCCGTTCGCCCCGCCGGACGGCGGGTCGATCGGGCAACTGCCCCAAGCAACGTCGGTCTACGCGGAATACACGCTCGCGAACGGGGTCACCTACAACCCCCCGACCGTAGGGTCGGCCGGAGGGTACTCCGGGAGCTGCGCCACGCACTCGACGACGACGCTCACCTGCGGCAGCGGGGGCGTGACCTGGAACTTCACGGCGGCCTCGGCGAGCTACTCGGTCACCACCACCGGTGGCCCCTACCACATCGGTTTCGCGACCTCGGGCAGCACGATCGCGCTCACCGCTACGTCGGCGTCCCCGACGTACATCGTCGTCATCGGCAACAACGACACGATGACCGTCACGGTCACCGGGACGTCGTCGCTGTTCCGGATCGACGTGATCGGGAACTACGACAAGATCACGTTCAGCGGCGGGACGTGGACGAGCTGCCACATCTCGCTGGTCCTCGTCGGGGCCCACGACACGGTCGTGACCGGTGCGACGACGCTCACGAAGTCCGTGCTGACGGCGTCGTTCTACGGCACGAACGACACGTTCACGCTCGGTACGACGACCGCGACCGCCTCCGCGGTCAACACCTACTTCACCGGGTTCCAACCGGCCAAGGCGTCCCCGACCTGCCCGGCCGACAACCTCGCCCTGAGCACGTCGACCCTCACGTCCGGCGCGACGACCTCGGGCTCCGGCAAGTACAACGCGACGTTCAACGACTCCAAGGCCGGCACCGCTACGGTACCTTCGCCCTGGACCGGGACGTTCTCTACGGTCACGCCGGCCGCCACCAACTGCGCGTTCTACGCCAACACCGAGATCCCGGTCAACGCCCGCATCTCGTTCGGCGGGGCGTTCGCCGTGACGCTCCGGAACACCTACATCCCGTACGCCGTGGTCGGTTTCGACCAGGGGGCGGTCGCGTTCGGGCAGAGCGGTGGGGGCCCGCCGCTGATGGTCGTCGGGCCCGCGATCAGCTACACCTCGTACAACAAGGCGCTCTCCGTCTGGCTCCCCGAGTTCTCGACGTCGATCGGGGCCGTCGCCGGGACCGGTACGCCGGTGCTCTCGGCCCGGCTCGTCTCCGTGAGCACGCTCTCGATTCCGCAGACCGGGTTCACCCTGACGGGTACGACCTCGATCACGGTCACTACCCCGTACGCCGCCGCCTGGCTCGCCTACCTCAACAGTCCGACCTCCTCGGTCGATGGGGACGCCGTGTGCGAGCCCGCCCACGCGGCGGTCTGCGTGGGGCCGTTCAGCACGAACGGGGCGCTCGGTACGCTCTACCTCAACGTCACGGCGAGCATCCTCTCGATCGACGTCGCGACGTTCGGACTGAGCGTGAGCTGAG
>JASHXN010000096.1 GCA_030043505.1 Thermoplasmata archaeon | reverse complement strand
TCCCGTGCCCGCGAACGGGTCGAGGACCCGATCGCCGACGACCGAGAACATCCGGAGCAACCGCTCGGCGAGCTCCGGGGGGAACGCTCCCGTACGTCCGAGCGCTCCGGTCTGGCGGGCCCCCCGCACGTCGCTCCAGATCTGCGAGAACCAGCGGTCCCGCTCCGGCCGTGAGAACCGGCTGGCGGCGCGACGTGCGTCCCCCGGCGGGAAGCGTCGGAGGCCCCCGTTCCGGAACAGCAGCACGAACTCGCAGTCGAGCGTGACGTAGGCGTTCGGCGGGAGGAATCCGGAGCCGAGGTAGGCGTTCGGCCGGTTCGTCGGCTTCTTCCACAGGAGGTACGGGAGCGGCCGCAGCCCCGCGCGCTCGGCGTCCAGCAGCGTCGCGGCGTGGTTCGGCCAGAGGCGAAATCCCCCTTCGTCGCTCCGGAGCGCGTCCCCGACCACGACGGCGAGCAGACCTCCCGGGACCAGCACCCTCCGGCACGCTCTCCAGGCCTGGGCGAGGAACCGCCGTTGCGCCGCGTACGAGGCGGCGCCGAGCCGACGGAACTGCTCGTCCCACTGGGGGATCATCGGGTACGGCGGGCTCGTCAGCACCAGCTCGACGGACCGGGCGGCGATCCCTTCCAACCGACGGGCATCGCCGGGGAGGAGCCGGACCGTCCCCGGCTCGCTGCCTTCCGCCACGGGGCGGCCGAGGGGGACGGGGGGGTTAAGAGAGGACCCCCCCTCTTCTCGGCGATGCGGCTCGACCGGCCCGTCCTCCAGGTCGCCCTCGATTTCGAGAACCTTTCCCGGGCCGTCGACGCGGCCCGGGAAGCGGTGGAAGGGGGCGCCGACTGGGTCGAGGCCGGCACGCCGCTGATCAAGAGCGAGGGGCTCAACGCCGTCCGCGAGCTGAAGCGCGCGTTCCCGGCGCAGCGGATCGTCGCCGACATGAAGGTGATGGACACCGGCGCGTTCGAGGTCGAGATCGCCGCGAAGGCCGGCGCCGACCTGGTGACGGTCCTCGGGGCCTCGGACGACGGGACGATCGCGGAGGCGGTCCGGGGCGGCGAATTGTACGGCGCGGAGGTCGTCGTCGACCTCCTCGGCGTCGCGGAGCCGGTCGCACGCACGAAGCGGGCCGCCGAGCTCGGCGCCGCCGCCGTCTGCTGGCACGTCGGCATCGACATGCAGATGCAGGCGAAGACGCCGTTCGACGTCCTCGCCGAGCTGGTGAAGGCGAGCCCGATCCCGGTCGCCGTCGCCGGCGGGCTCACCAGCGAGAGCGTCGCCGCCGCGACGCGCGCCGGCGCGCGGATCCTCATCGTAGGCGGGGCGATCACCAAGAGCCCGAAGATCACGGAGGCGACGCGCGCCATCGTGCAGGCGATCCGCGAGCGGAAGGAGGTCGCCAGCGAGTCGTTCCGCCGCTACGGCGCGAGCGAGATCCGGGAGGCGCTCCTGAAGGTATCCACGCCGAACCTCTCCGACGCGATGCAGCGGCAAGGAGCGATGCACGGCATCGTCCCGCGGCTCACCGGCCCCACGGTGCGCGTCGCGGGCCCGGCGGTGACGGTCGTGACCCGGGACGGCGATTGGGCAAAGCCGGTCGAAGCGATCGACCGGGCCGGTCCGGGCGACGTCATCGTCGTCGACGCGGGCGGCGGCGAGACGGCGATCTGGGGGGAGCTCGCCAGCTGGTCCGCGCACGGGCGCCAGGTCGCCGCGGTCGTCATCGACGGGGCCGCGCGCGACCTCGACGCGATCCTCGATCTCGGTTTCCCCGTCTTCAGCCGCCACGTCAGCTCGAACGCGGGCGAGCCGAAAGGGCACGGCGAGATCGGCGTCGAAGCGACCGTCGGCGGCCAGCGCGTCCGCCCCGGCGACTGGATCGTCGGCGACGCGAGCGGGGTCGTCGTCGTCCCCCGCGAACGGGCCCAGGAGATCGCGAACCGGGCGCTCGACGTCCTCGAGCACGAGAACCGGGTCCGGGAAGAGATCCGGCGCGGTTCGACCCTCGGCACGGTCCAGAAACTGGAACGGTGGGAACGGGTCGGGTAACGCAGGCCCGGGGCGCACCCTACGAGGACGACCCGTGCTCCGGGGTTGCGCGTGCCTCTTCGACCGCTTCCGCGACCCACCGGTGAAGGCGCGCCTCGCGACGGCGGGCGGCTTGGTAGCGGTTGGGCCCGGCCCAGAAAGCGCTCCAATTCAACGGGTAGAGAACCTCCCACAGGACGAGCCCTTCCGGTTCGGCGAGCGGAAGCGTCAAACGGCTCCGGCCGGCGGCCGCGGCCTTGAGCTGGGGAAGGGAGAGACGGCCCGCCTCGACCTCGCGCAGCGCCCCGACGATCTTTCGGACCGTCCCCCACACGAACGACGGCGCCCGGACCTCGAAGACCCGTCCCTCGCCGCGTCTGGACTCCTTGACCGACGTGATCGCCAGCCACCGGGGGGTCTCGAGCGGAAGCCCTCGTCCGAACGTGCGCGCGTCGATCGACCCGTGGAGCGCAGCGCACGCCTGCCGGACCGAAGCCGTGCCGGCGGGGCCCGTCGCGTCGAAATAGCGGTAGATCCGCTCGAGCGCCCGCCGGACCCGGAACTCCTCGGGAACCGCGACGGCGGCGGTGAATTCGAGATCCGGGGCGAGCGCGTTCAGCCGGTGCAGAACCTCGTCGGCGTCGAGCGACGACGAGAGGGCGAGCGCGTTGGCGCGCGCGCTGACCCCCCGGTCGGTCCGGCTCGCCACTTCCAGCCGGGCCGCTTCGGGAGACGGCGCGAGCCCGTGCGGTCGGATCCCGGTACGGATCACTCCCTCGACCGTCCGACGACCGGGTTGTCGGGCCCAGCCGGAGAACTCCGCTCCGTCGTAGCCGAACCGGACCAACCAGCGAGTCACGGCGGGGGCCGCCGGGCCGCCGGCCACAAAGCGCTCACGCCCGGCGCCCGTACTACGGGGGCCAACCCGTCTCATGCGAAGTAGTATATTTTGATATATAGATTACCTAGGATTTCTTCATTTGCCTATTTTTTTCTCACCCGGTCGAGGCGATCGAAATGAAAGGTCGACCAGAAGGAGGCGCATTGTGAGTAGCGGAACAGGGACTTCGAGCGGGAGCACGGGCACGCCGCCGGTGATCCAGCGCAAGGGCGGGAGCCAGATACCGCTCATCGCAGCGATGGCCGTCGTCATCGTGGTTCTCCTCGTGGTCGTGGGAGCCTACGCGGGCGGGGTGTTCAAGACCGCGTCCCACAGCACGAAGGGCGTGGCGGGCTGCACGTTGCCGACCCCCACGGACCTCGTCGGGACCGGTTCGACGCTCGTCGCACCGCTCATGGACGTCTGGGAGTCGTTCTACTGGACCGGCACCGTCGTGAACTACAACGCCCTCGGGAGCTCCGCGGGCATCACGGCGATCACGGACAAGACGGTCGATTACGGCGCGAGCGACGCTCCCCTGGACGGGGCGCAACGCCACGCGGCCCCGGGAACCCTCGAGTTCCCCGAGTCGGCCGGCGGCGTCGTCCCGATCTACAACCTGCCCAGCAGCATCGGCGTCACGCACCTCGACTTCAACGGCACGGTGCTCGCCGAGATCTTCGACGGGACGATCACCAACTGGGACGACAAGGCGATCGCGGCGCTCAACCCGACCGCCACGATGCCGAACGCGACGATCACCCCGGTGCACCGGTCGGACGGAAGCGGTACGTCGTTCATCTTCACCAGCTTCCTCTCGCTCGACAACAAGCACTGGGCGAAGACGTACGGCAAGAGCACGGCCTGGCCGACCAACATCACGGTCGGGGTCGGGCAGACGCACAACGCGGGGGTCACGGCGTACGTCGCCGAGAACCCCGACACGATCGGCTACGTGGACCTGGAGTACGCGCTGACGTCCGGCAGCTCGGTCATCACGGGGGCGGTGCAGAACCCGTCGGGGAACTACATCCTCGCGAACGTCACGAACACGGCGTCGGCCCTGATCGACGTGCACCCGACGCTCCCGGCGGGCAACGGCGACTGGTACAACGTCTCGTTGCTCAACGCGCCGGGGACGGGGGACTACCCGATCACGTCGCTGACGTACACCATCGTCTACCAGAACCTGAGCGCGGCGTACTCGTCGTACACGCTGACCAAGGCGGAGAACTTGGTGGACTTCCTCCACTGGGTCATCACGACCGGCCAGACGTACTCGAAGCCGCTGTCGTACGTGCCGCTGCCGGCGTACATCACGACGGCCGACAACGTGACGCTGAACTCGATGACGTTCGACGGGAAGGCGATCCCCGTCTGCGTCCCGACCTAAGGCGGGCGCTCGGCGTACGGACCGATGGCGACAACCCCTTCCTCCCCTCGTTCTCCCGGAGCGATGGCCCCGGGAGCTCGGCGTTCGAGGTTACCGAGCCCCCCTTTCCGCGCGGCCCTCCAGAAGGTTCCGGATCGGGTGTTCTTCGGCCTCGTCGCCGTCGCCGGCCTCGTAGTCCTTGTCCTTGCCCTTACGCTGGTCGGCATCCTCGCGTACGGGGCGGAGCCCGCGATCCGCGCCCTCGGCTGGCACTTCCTGACCGGGCCGACGTGGAGCCCAGGGACCGGACCCCGGGGCGTCTACGGTGTTCTTCCGTTCGTCTACGGAACGTTGCTGACCAGCGGGATCGCCCTCCTGCTGGCCGTGCCGTTCGCGCTCGGCGCGTCGATCTTCATCACGACCCAGGCCCCGGCCTGGCTTCGCCGGCCCATCGGCACGGCGATCGAGCTCCTCGCCGCGATCCCGTCCGTCGTCTACGGCTTTTGGGGGATCTTCGTGCTCGAACCGTACATGCGGTACCATGTTGAGCCGACCCTGCAACATAATCTCGGGTGGACGGGCGCCTTCTCGGGAACGGCCCTCGGCACCGGCATCCTGACCTCCGGCGTCATCGTCGCGATCATGATCGTTCCGACGATCGCGGCCGTCAGCCGGGATACGCTCGCGGCCGTGCCCGCGGCCCAGCGGGAAGCTGCGTTGGGGCTCGGCGCCACGGACTGGGAGGCGACCCGCATGGCGATGCTCCCGTACGCCCGCTCCGGGATCATCGGGGGGATCATCCTGGGGCTCGGGCGCGCGATGGGCGAGACGATGGCGGTGACGATGACCATCGGGAACGTCGACCGCATCCCGACCTCGCTGCTGTCGCAAGGCCAGACGATCGCGAGCTTGATCGCGAACGAACTGTCGGCGAACACCGGCCCGTATCAGACCGCCGCGATCCTGGAGGCCGGACTGATCCTGATCGGGATCGCCGTCGCGGCCAACGTCGTCGCGCGCCTCCTCGTCTGGAAGGTCGGCAAGGTCGGGGGGCGGTCGGTCGAATGATGCCGCGCCCTCCCGTCCCGTTCCGCGCACGGTTCCTCCTTTGGGGCCGTCGCAACTTCGACCGCGTCGGCCGGCGCAAGCTCCTGAGCCACGCGATCACGGTACTGTCAGGCCTCGCCGTCGTTGTCATCCTCTATCCGTTGGTGAGCATCGTCTACACGGCGGTCAGCCAGGGGGGCCTCCTGCTCCTCGACCCGCGCTTCTACACCGGACTGGAACCGCTGCCGTGTTCCGTCTACCAGTGCCACACCTACGGCATCGGACCGGCGATCGAGGGGACCGTGGTCATGGTCGGGCTCGCGACCCTCGCGTCGACCTTGATCGGGGTCTCCGCGGCGATCTTCGCTTCCGAGTACCGGACCGGGCTGCTCGGCCGCGCGATCAGCTTCACCGCCGACGTACTCACAGGCGCCCCCTCGATCCTGATGGGGGTGTTCATCTACAGCTACTTCGTCCTCTACGACCCGAACCTCGCGTTCAGCGCCCTGACCGGCACGCTGGCGCTCACCGCCCTGATGCTGCCGATCGTGGTGCGAACGACGGAGGAGGCGCTCCGTACGGTCCCGAACGCGCTCCGCGAAGCGGCGCTCGCGTTGGGGATCCCGAAGTGGCGGGCCACGACGCGGATCGTCGTCGCGACGGCGTTCCCGGGGGTGCTGACCGGGATCCTGCTCGCCGCCATGCGCGCCGCCGGGGACGCGGCGCCGCTCCTGTACACCGCGTTCGGCTCGCGGCTGTACGCCACCGGCCTCGACCACCCCATCTCGGCGCTCCCGTTGCTGATCTACAACTTCGCGCTCAGCGGGCAGAGCAACGAGGTGCAGGTAGCGTGGGGCGCGACCGTATTCTTGATCATCTTCGTACTGGCCGCGAACATCCTTTCGCGGTGGAGCATCGCGCGGATGGTCCGTCGCATGGGAGGGCGCTGAAGGTACGATGGCCGACACCAAACTGAAGGTCGACGGCTTGACCGCCCGGTACGGGGGCTCCGCGGCGATCACCGACATCTCGCTCGACGTCCCCGAGAGATCGGTGACCGCGATCATCGGCCCGTCCGGGTGCGGAAAGTCGACGTTCATCCGCTGCCTGAACCGGCTGCACGAGACGGTGCCGTACACCGAGGTCGAGGGCCGGGTCTTCCTCGACGGGGAGGACATCTACGCGCTCGACCCCGTGCGCGTCCGGCGCCGGATCGGGATGGTCTTCCAGAAACCGAACCCGTTCGTCACGATGTCGATCTACGACAACGTGAGCGCCGCCCTGCGGTTCACCGGCCGCCACTCGCGCGAGGAGACCGACGCGGCCGTGCTCCGCAGCCTGCAGCACGCGGCGCTCTGGGACGAGGTGAAGGACCGGATCGACGAGCCCGCGACGTCGCTCTCCGGCGGGCAGCAGCAGCGCCTCTGCATCGCCCGGGCGCTCGCCGCGAACCCCGAAGTGCTCCTGATGGACGAGCCGTGCTCCGCGCTCGACCCGATCGCGACCGCCAAGATCGAAGAGCTGGTCAAGCGCCTCAAGACGGAGTACACCGTGGTCATCGTCACGCACAACATGCAGCAGGCGGCGCGCGTCGCCGACTACACTGCGTTCCTGTACCTCGGCAAGCTGGTCGAGTTCGGTCCGACGGAGGACCTCTTCGAGCGACCGAAGCAGCAGCTGACCGAGGCGTACATCACGGGAAGGTTCGGATGAAGGAGGATCCGCTCGCCGACAAGGGACTGCCGCGCGGCTACGACCTCGAGGTCCGCCACCTGAAGGACCGCGCCGGGGCGATGGGTAGCTGGGCCCTCGGCATGGTTCACGACGGCTGGCGGGCGTACCGCGCCGGAGACCTCGGCGCCGCCCAGACGGTGCTCGACCGGGACACCGAGCTCGATCGCCGCGACGACGACATGGAGCACGCGACGGTCGCGTTCCTCGTGCTGCGGCAGCCGGCGGCGGTCGACCTGCGCACCGCCGCCGCGCTGCTGAAGATCACGACCCACCTCGACCGGATCGGCCGGCTCGGCTTCGACATGGCCCGCATCGCGCTTCCCGGCGCGCCCGTGGGATCGGCGGACCTGCGGACCCTTCTGGATCGGATGGACGACACGGTCGAAGCGATGGTGGGGCAGGCCCTGGACGCGCTGGTGCACGACCAGGTCGCCGTCGCGCGGGGCCTGTTCGTCCGCGACGACGAGGTCGACCAGATGCACCGGGAGGCGAACCGCCTCATCCTCGCGGAACTCGGCCGAGACCGGTCGCAGGTCGCGCGCCTGGCGAACCATCTGCTGGTCGCCCGCCACTTCGAGCGGATCGCCGACAACGCGTGCAAGGTCGGGGAGAAGACGATCTACGCGGTCACCGGCCAACGTCGGTCGGAGTACCTGCCGCGGCACCCGTTCAAACCGTACGTTCAGGAGTCCCCCAATCCCCCGTAGCGCCCGGCGCCGTCCCCTACGGACTCTACGGGGTCGGCAGGGGAGCCAAGGAGTTTACGGCTCCAACCCTTATGGCGCACGTCCGGGTTCAACGCGCCGGCGGTCGTGACCCGACCGTGCAGGCGGGATGCAGCCGGCTTCAGGACCCGAACCACCCCCGGGGGCCGGTCTGTTGGCGCCCGCACTCCCTACCCGGAAGCGGGCCCGCCTGTTCACGGCGACGGTCACGATCGCCCTTTGTTTCGTGCTGCTGGCTGTCGGGCTGGGGAGCGGCTTCGCCCTCGGCGTGCTGACCACGAAGTCGAACAACAGCCTCATCGACATCACCGAGACCGGTTCGACGCTCCTCGAACCGCTGATCGACATCTGGGGCCCGAACTACACCAAGCTGGTCGACTCGCACGTGATCATCAGCCCCTCGGGGGGCGGGAGCGGGGTCGGCCAGGCGGAAGCGGAGGCCGGGGCGGTCGACATCGGAGCCTCCGACGCGTACACGCTCAACAACCTCGGGATCGTCGACGTCCCGGTGGCGATCTCCTCCCAGCTGATCGTCTAC
>JASHXN010000095.1 GCA_030043505.1 Thermoplasmata archaeon | reverse complement strand
ATCCGACGATCGACTCGGGGTAGGCGAACACCTTCCGCCCCGCCAGGGCGGCCAAGTACGCCCCGGACGCTCCGACCGCCCCGATCGAGGTGAAGGCCGGGACGGTGGCATTCAGCCGGCGCAACGCCAACGCGAGGTCGGTGGACGCCACGACCTCCCCGCCGCCGCTCGAGATATCGAACAGAACCCCCTTGATGCGGCGGCGACCGCGGAGTCCTCGAAGTAGGCGGACGTACGGCTCGACCGCCCGTTCCCGGATCGGCCCGCGGAACGCGATCTGCACCAGGCGCTCGCGCATCGGTGGGGGCTCGGAGCCGTCCGCGGATATAGCCGCCCCGAAGCCCGCTCGGGACCGCGGAGCTCAAGAGGCTCTGGGCCGGCCACGTCGGGGTGGAGGGCACGAAGGTCGCCACATCCCCGCAGGCCACCCCGGGCGCGTCCCGGCGGAGCCGTGCGCCCGCGTACCTCCTCCTGCTGCTGGCCCCCTCGATCCCCGAACTGCTGACCGGCTCGACGCCGATCACCCGACTCGCCTTCGACCCGATCGGATTCGCCGTCGGTTTTGCCCTCGACATTCTTCTCTACGGGTGCGGAGCGCTCCTGATCCGGGAGTTCGCGATCCTCCTCCGAAAGGGCTGGGCGACGATCCTGGTGTGGGGAGCCGCGTACGGCATCGCGGAGGAGGGGCTCGCGGTCCACACCTTCTTCGAGCGTAGCGGGGCCCCCGTCGGCCAGCTGACGACGTTCGGGGCCGCGGGCGGTGTGGACTGGCTCTGGGCGCTCGGGCTGACCGTCTTCCACGCCACGTACTCGATCGCGCTCCCGATCCTGCTCGTCCACATCGTCTATCCGGCCGAACGGGGGGTCCGGTGGTTCGGCACCCGGGGCCTTGCGGCGATCGCGGTGGGGTACTTCGCCGATGTCGCCTTCCTGGCCGTGCTGGTCGGCCATGGCCCGACGCACGGCCAGCTCGCCGGCGCGCTCCTCGGCGAGGCCGCGTTGCTGATCGTCGGTGCGATGCTGCCGGCGGATCTGCTCCGCCCCCGGCGCGCCGCGAGCCGGCTCGGCCTATGGGGCATCGGGGTCGCCGGCGCTCTCGAGTGGATCGGGTGGCTCACGGTTCTGATCTTCGCCGGCAGCCACCGGACCAGCGCCTGGGCGGCGGGCGGGCTCCTGGTCGTCCTCGACGCGGCGGCGGTCGCGGCGGTGGTGTGGGGGGTCGGAACCGATCGACTCGAGCGGTCGGAAGTCGCGTTCGCGGCCGGCATGTTGGTCCCGTTGCTCCTGTTCGGAATCGCGGTCGAGGCCCAAGTCCCCGGGATCCTCCTCCTGGACGCGGGTGCCGGCTACCTACTCTACCGCCTCGTGCGCGCCGTCTGGGCTCGGAGCCCGTCCCCGGCCTTCCCGCCGGCGGCCGCCGTCTAGCGGGGACGCTCCAGGCTCCGGCCGTCACCCTCTTCGCCCCTCGCGGGCTCCCCTGTCGGGTGTACGCCAGTCCCGGGCGACCCTCGCACTTCCCGCTCGACTCGATCGACGCCGCGATCGACCGGTTCGACCGCCTTTCGATAGGCCTGGTCCACCTCGATCCCGTGCCGCTCGACGACCTGCGGCGCCAGGTCGGGAGCTTTCTCCACGTCCTGACGGTCCACCTGGAGAGCGCGGGGCCCGGCATCGCCCCGCTGCTCGAGCGCGAGCACGAGAGGTTCGGCGCATCCATCGAGCAGGTGCGCGGACTGCTCCGGGTCGTGGAAGGGGAGGATCACGGCGGACATCGCCAGGCCCTCGGGCAGTACGGCAAGATCCTGGCCGAGGCGCTTCGGCGCCACCGGCAGGACGAGCGGGCGTTCGGCGAGCTCCTCGCCTCCGGGGGCGCGCCGGGCAAGCATAATTAGCGACGTCCGGGAACGGCGTCCGGACCGATGGCCGGACGGGCGAGCGAGGCGGTCTGGGCCGAGAAGTACCGTCCGGCGTCGCTGGCCGAGATGGAGGGCCAGGAAGCGATCGTCCCTCTCCTCCGCTCGTACGCGGAGAAGCGGTCGATGCCGCACCTTTTGTTCGCGGGTCCACCGGGGACGGGCAAGACGACGGCGGCCCTCGCGCTGGCGCGGGACCTCTTCGGGCCGGAGTGGCGGCAGAACTTCCTCGAACTGAACGCCTCGGACGAGCGGGGGATCGACACGGTCCGCACGACGATCAAGCAGTACGCCCGGACCGCGCCGCTCGGGGATGTCGGCTTCAAGATCCTCTTCCTCGACGAGGCGGACAATCTCACGTCCGAGGCGCAGGCGTCCCTCCGACGGATGATGGAGCGGTACTCCGCCTCGTGCCGCTTCGTGTTGTCGTGCAACTACTCCTCCCGGATCATCGAACCGATCCAGTCGCGCTGCGCCGTCTTCCGGTTCCGGGCCTACAAGCCGGAGGCGGTGCGCAAGCTGATCGCCCGCGTCGTCGCCGCGGAGCACCGGAAGGTGACGGAGGAGGCGGTCGAGGCGATCGTCGCCGCGAGCGCGGGCGACCTGCGCCGGGTCACGAACCTGCTCCAACTCGCCGGGACGCACGCGACCGAGATCACGGCGGACGTCCTGAAGGAGTACGCCACCGCGCCGCTCCGGCGCGAGGTCGAGGGGATGCTCGGCGCCGCGTTCCACGGGAACTTCCGCGAAGCGCGCGAGCGCCTCTACGCGCTGTTCGTCGACCGCGGCGCCGCGGGCGAGGAGATCCTCCGCGCGATCCACGCCTACCTGCCGGACGTCCCCGAAGCGCTCCTGCCGGCCCGCGAGAAGATCAGCCTGCTCGAGTTCCTCGGGGAGGTCGACTTCCGCCTCGCGCAGGGGGCGTCGGACCGCATCCAGCTGGAAGCCGTCCTGGCGCACGTCGCGCGGGGACCTCCGCCGTCCGGGTGAGCCGTGGTTCGCCAGGCGGACGTGGGCGGGAAGCCGGCGACCGACCGCCGGGCGGTCGCGGTCGGCGATCTTTCGCTGTCGGCCTCCACGCGGGCCGCGATCCGTCGGCGTCAGGTCCCGAAGGGGGACCCGATCGTTACCGGCGAGCTCGCCGGGCTCCTCGCGATGAAGCGCACGGGGGAGCTGATCCCCCACTGCCATACCGTTCCGCTCACCTCGAGCCGGGTCGACGTGGCGGTGACCGCGCGCGGGGTGCGCGTGACCGCCGAGGCGGCGACCGTCGGGCGCACCGGGGTCGAGATGGAGGCGCTGGTCGGCGCGACGGTGGCGCTCCTGACCGTCTGGGACACGGTCAAGTACCTCGAGAAGGATGGCCGCGGGCTCTACCCGAAGACCCGGCTCGGTCCGGTGCGGGTGGTCGTCAAGGAGAAGGGGGGACGCACGGCGCGATGAGCGGAAGTCCGCACGGTGCCGCCCCGGCCGGCCGCCACCACTTGGGAGGGAACCGAGCCCTCGGCTTCGGCGTGCTGACCGTCTCCGACACGCACACGGTCGACGACGATCCGTCCGGCACGCTCGCGCGCCAGCTGCTCGAGGGCGGCGGGCACAGAGTGCTCCACGCGGGCCTGGTCGGCAACTCGGTCGCCGACGTCCGGGACCAGCTCGAGCCGTGGCTCGCCGACGCGAAGGTCGAAGCGGCGGTGACGATCGGCGGGACCGGCGCGAGCTCCCGCGACCTCACGGTGAACGCGCTCGAGGCGATGGGGGGCCGCAAGCTCGAGGGGTTCGGGGAGATCTATCGGGCCCTCAGCTTCCAGGAGGTCGGGCCGCTCGCGATCATCAGCCGGGCGGCGCTGTTCGTCGTCCAAGGGAAACCGGTCTTCGCCCTCCCGGGAAGCGAACGGGCAGTGCGGACCGCGCTCGAGAAGCTGATCCTGCCGGCGGTCGTCCACCTCGTCGAGGAGCTCGAGCGTTAGCGGGCCGACGCCGGGGACCGCACGCCCAGGGCTCCCATCGGCGGCGGGCCGGGGTCGAGGAGCTGCGGCGCGACTCCCTGACGTTCGCAGAATTCGGCCCACGCCGGACCGGCGTCGACGCGATGCGCGAGCAGGATGCCGTGGGGCGACAAGGCGTCCCACACGGCGCGGAGCTCGAACCGGGCGCGGGCGGGGTCCGGTCCGTTGTCGTACAGGAACAGGTCGATCGGGGGCCCCCCGCCGAGGATCTCGCGGAGCCGGTCCTCGGAGTTCCCGAGCGCGAGCGTCCACCGGGAGCGAAGGGACGGCGGGACGAACTGCCCGACCGAGACCTGTTGGACCCCGCTGGAGCGCCCCGCCGTCGGGCCCGGGCCGAGCGAGACGAGCTCGCCGGCGCCGGCCGCCTCGAGGGCGGCGAGGATCCAGGCGGTCGTGTAGCCCGGCCGGACCCCGGTCTCGACGACCCGCTGCGGAGCGGCGGCCCGCACCAGCAAGTACAGCAGGGCCCCCTGGGGCAACTCCTTCGTGAACGGGAGGCCGGCGCCGCGGTGGAGGAGGGCGTCGGGGAGCTCGCTCGCGCGGAGCTCCTGAGAGTAGCGCCGGAGGAGCGGCTCCGAGACCCCGGTCAGCTCCCGCACCTTTCCCAGCGACGCCGAGCGGAGGAACAGCATCCGCTGCCGGATCGCCTTCCGCGCCGCGGGCGAGATCACGGACGGTCGCCCTTCGCCAGCGTGACCGCGCCCGCCGCCGCGCGCGGCGGAAGGCACCGGGGCCGGATCCCGCGCGAACGAACCGCCCGAGCTCACGCCCCACGTAGGCGCTCCCCCAAGATATCCTTCGCTGGACGCCGGCCCGGACGAGCGTCGTCGAGCCCGTCGATGGCGTTGTGGCCATCTCCCTCTTTAATAGTTGAACCGATTCAAAGTGCCTGAGGCGTTCGATGTCGGTGCA
>JASHXN010000094.1 GCA_030043505.1 Thermoplasmata archaeon | reverse complement strand
GGCCGGGCCCGGAGCCGGCCTTACGGCGTAGGGCCCGGCCGGCGGGTCGGCTCGAACGTGTCGAGCGTCGTCTGTCCCGCGGTCGTCGGGAAGAGCGTGGCGAGCGAGTCGGTGAGCAGGCGGATCCGCTGGCGGACGTACGGGGTGATCCCGTCGATCTCGGCGAGCCGCTGCGCGAGCGGGAGGTACTTGCGCACGCTCGCCTCGTACACCGTCGACTGGAGCTCCAAGCCGCATCGCTCCCGGTTCGGAAGGACGGTCGTGCACCGGCCGGTGAGCGGCGGCCGCCGGTACGACGTGCCGCAGCCGCGGCAGCGGAACTTCTGCGTCGCGAACCCCTTCAGGTTCCCCATCACGTCCGGCAGGAAGTGGGCGTTCAGCACGAGCGCCACCGCCTCCGGCAGATCGACCGCGCGGATCTGCGTCGCGAGGGTCACCGACCGCTCGACGAGGTCGCTCATCACCCGGCCGTCGCGGTAGGCGGAACGGACCGGCCCTCCGGCGATACGGGCGGTGTCGTGCGTGAAGCGGTACCCCGAGAGCGCCCGCTCGGTCGAGAGCCGGTGCGCGACCAGGTCGATCAGCGGCTCGACCTCCTTCGGCGACCCGCGCCGGGCCGCCGCCCGGTACAGCTCGAGCGGGTAGCTCTCGCCGACGTCGACGTTCTGCGCCTCCTTGTCGACCTCGGTGGCGACGAGCCGCGTCGTCAACACGAGCGGTTTGTCCATCCGCGAGCCGCGCGTCTCGGGGAGGTAGGCGTGCGAGAAGTTGAGCAGCGCGTCGAGCAGGAGCGTGACCGAATCCTCGTCGCCGTCGCAGTTGCGCCGTTTCGCCGCGTGGAACACCGGATGCGCGAAGCACGCCTCCGCGGTGGTGAAACCGACGACGCGGCCGGCGACCGCGCCGCTCGTGTGCGGCGCGAGCGCGACGACGATCGCCCCGAGCAGATCGTCGATCGTGTCCGCTCGGTAGAACGGTTCGGTGCCGTACAGCCGGACCAACTCGTCGTCGACGAACCGTGCGAGGCGGAGCAGGTACTCGCCGCACGAGCGGGGGACGACCAGGTCCTGCGGGCGGAGTTCGAGCAGCTGCTCGGGGTCGGTGAGCTCAGCGCCGGCGTAATCCCGTTCGTAGCCGAGGCGGACGGCCTGCGCGACGGCAAGCCCGACCTCCGACGGTCGGAAGTGCGTGAGGGGGAGGTTCGTGAGGTCGAAGCGGGCGGTCCCGTCCTGGTAGACCGAGACCCCGTGCGACGCGCGGAGGATCACCTTCTCCAGCGGTTCGGGGACCTTGCCGACCGACAGCAGTCCCTTGACGCCCTTCACGGTCGGCGTCTTCGGAAGGCTCAGGCGCGCGAGCGCCTCCTTCCACAGCACGTCCAGCGGGAGCCGTTGCACGCCCGTCTCGCCGGTCGCGTCGGTGTGCGCTCCGCACGGACACCGGTTCCAGACGCTCCCCCGGCCGCACGCCGGACACTTGCGGATCCCGAGCTCGACCCGCACGCCCCCGCCGTCGCCGCGACGGGCCGCTTCGGCAATCGAGCGCGTCGGACCACCGGCGTCGCTCACCGGAAACAGCCCGTGGACGTTCGGCTGCATGGCGCGGAAGTACGCCTTCTCCGGCCGTCCGACGCGGCCGCCGACGCGGGATGGGCCGCGCGCCCGGAGCTCCACCCCGGCGAGCCGGCTCGCGTAGCCGAGCGGGTCCGCCTCGACCGGATCCAGCGGGTTCCTTCGCGCCAGGGCCTCTCCTTCGGGTTCGAGGCCCAGGCCCAGGACCAACGCCGCGCTCGAGGACGGCTCCCCGACGACCCCGTCCGCCCCTTCCGGGCGCGAGAGGAATCCGAGCCGCAGGAGCAACTCCCGCCACGCCCCGTCCACCGGGAGCGCCAGCGTTCCGTCCCGCCAGCGGCCGGCCCGCTCGACGTGGTCCCCCAACGCGCGCACTTCCGCCGGCGTGAGGTCGTGCCAGAAGAGCAGCCAGCGCGGATGCAGCGGCACGCCGTGCCGCCGGGCGGTCGCCACCGCCTCGGCGATCGTGGCGGGGGACGCCGCGGCGTCGGGCGCGCCGGCGGCTCTCAGCTCCGCGCGGTGCCAGTCGGGGGAGTACGCCCCTGGCACCAGCGGCCGGTTGTTCTCCAGGAACTCGCCGAAGCCGACGAGGATCTCGCCGAGGTCGACGATCCGGCGAATGCGCGGCAGCAGCCGTTGCGCCTCCTCGGCGGTCGGGACGGAGGCGACCGTCCCGTCGTCCAGCTCGACGATCGGACCGTCCAGCCGGTCGCAAACGCCGATCGCCGCCGCCTTCCCCGGATATTCGAGCTTCACCTGGGTGCCGATCGCGACGAAGTGCTGCAGCACGACCATCGTCGCCGGCGAGAGACCGCAGGAGGCGAGGCCGGTCGTGCGGGCCCGTCCGTAGACGAGGCGGAACCCGCCGGGCCGATTCGGGTGGGCCAGCACGGGGCGCCCCCCGACGGCGTCCTGGAGGTACTTCGGCGCGTGCGGATCGTCGTCGTCCTTCCCGTGCTGGCCGAGCTCGGAGAGGAACTCCCAGCCGTCCAGGCGCAGCTTGTCGACGACCTTCCGCAGTTTCGGCGCCTTCTGGCAGAGCCCCTCGGCGATGACGAGGCAGGCGCCGCCGCGCAGGCCGTTCGTGGGGACGCGCGGCAGGTCGCGGAACGCGCTCACTTCGGCGTCCCCCTCGGTCGATTCGCCCGAGACGGCGACCGGGAGATGCGCGACGACCCGCTCGATCTCGTCGGCGGTGGGGACGTACAGCAGATGCTGGTGGAACTTGTAGAGCGGGATCTCCTCCTTGAACCGGCCGATCTCCGCCGGATCGGCGCGGTACGCCGCGATGCCGAGGTCGCGCCGGACGATGTCGGCGAGCAGCACGCTGAGCGCCTGCGCCGTCCCTCCCGCGGCCCGGATCGGGCCGGCGTAGTCGAGCTCGAGGTACGGGGGCGACGAACCGAACGAACGCAGCTGGACGTCGGCGAGCCCTTCGAGCGGCGCGACGAGGATCCCTTCCGTCAGCACCGCCAGGCCGACCCGGAGCGCCACTTCGACCCGGTCCCGGACCGACCCCGAGCGCGTCGGGTCCCGGGCGAGCCGCCGCGCCAGCGTGACGGCGACCTCCTCGCGCGGCATCGTCGCGGCGAGCGTGCGGATCTCCTCGGCGATCCCGTCGACGTGGAGGTGGGCGAGGAGCTTCTCCACACGGCTCGCCATGTCCTGCGCGCGCGGGATCTCCGGCTCGAGGGACGGGTCGACCCCCGAGCGGCGCGCCTTCGCGGCGGCCTCGTACGCCCGGTCTACGCTCCCTTCGAGGTGCCGGAAGTACGATTCCACGGGTCGGCGAGCCGGCCCCGGCTCTTAACGGGACACCGACGCGGAGCGGCCCGGAGCGAGCTCCGGGCCCGGCGCGCCGACGGAACGCCTAGCTGCTGCCCGTCGCCGTGCGGGCGGCGAGCGGGAACGCGTCCAGGAACGTCCACCACGCCCCGATCGCGCTGCGCGAGGCGACGAGCGCCGCGCGGCGGGCGGCCGGCGAGTGGGCCAACAGGCCGGAGAGGACGCGGCGTTCCGCTCCGGAGTGTTCGACGTCCGCCGTCGTGTGGACGCGGAAGAACTCGTGGGTCGGCTTGTCGCGGAT
>JASHXN010000093.1 GCA_030043505.1 Thermoplasmata archaeon | reverse complement strand
TGGACCGACCCGCGCGTCCTCGCCCTGCTCGGCCTCTCGGCCGCGCTCGCCGTCTGGTTCGTGGTGGAGGAGCTCCGGAGCCCCGCGCCGGTCGTTCCCCTGCGGTTGCTGCGGCAGCGGACGATCTTCGCGAGCAGCGGCTCGATGCTGTTCGGAGGGGCCGTCGTCAACACGCTGATCCCGTTCCTCTCCGTCCTGGTCGGAACGGTGCTGCTCGCCAACGGCCCGAACGCTACGGTCGACGTGCGCGACCTGCTGTACTTCTTCGCGGTTCCGATCGTGCTGGGCGCCGTCCTCGGCGGTCAGCTGCTCACCCGTGCCTCGTACCGGTCCGTGATCGCGCCGGCGTTGGCGATCGCCGGCATCGCCGGAGTGTTCCTGGCGACGACCACCGCCTCCACCCCTCTCTGGATCCTGGCCTACGGGTTCTTCCCCGTGGGGGGGATCGCGGCCCCCCTGATCCCTCTCGGGCTCGGCGTCGGGTTGGCGCTCTCCGGGACCACCGTAGCCGTCCAGAACGAGGCGCCGACCGAGAGCGTGGGCGCCGCGGTGGGGCTGACCCGTTTCCTGCAGAGCCTCGGGGGCGCCGTCGGCCTCGCGGCGCTCACGGCGTACGTCACCGGCCGCAGTCGGGCGGCTGCGGCCGGGGGAGCCGGGCCGGCCGCTGTCCTTCATGCCGTCGTGGGGGTATACGATGCGGCGTTCCTCGTCCTGGCGGGATGCCTGCTCGTCGCGTTCCTGTTCGCGTTGCGGTTCCCGGGCCGCTCTTCGGCGGGGGGGTCCCCGTCGGCGCTCGCGCCGGTCGGCGACGTCGGGGCGGGCGGACCGACGAATTAGAACCGAACCGTTAAGGTTCGGCGGCACCGAGGGAGCTCGATGCGTCTCCGGGCCCCTGGCGTTCGTACCGGGGGCGAGCCGCCCCCATGATCACGCAGGTCACGGGGAACGGCCGGCTCCTGCTCACGGTCAACGAGCACGGCGACTGGAACGAACTGTTCTACCCGTACCCCGGCCAGTTCCAACAGCTGCGGGAGGCCCGGCTCGGGATCTTCGACGTCGCCGCCTCGAAGTTCTCCTGGCTCCGGCGCGGCAACGGCTTCGCGGTCGAGCAGCACCCGTACGGAGCGGGCCACCTTCCGGAGTCGACCTGGACGGGGGAAGGGATCCGGCTCACCGTTCGGGACCACGTCCACCCGAACCACGACCTCATCGTGCGCACGATCCGCCTCCGGGCGGACCCCGTCCGACCGATCCGTCTGTTCGCCTACCATGCGTTCCAAATCGCCGAGTCGATGTACCAGGATACGGCGTACGTCGACCCGACGGCGCCGTCGCTCGTCCACTACAAGCGGGGCTACTACTTCGAGTTCTTCGGCGAACCGGCTTTCGACCACGCCGCGTGCGGCGAGCACACGCTCAAGGGGCTGCGCGGCACGTACGTCGACGCCGAGGACGGGCGGCTGGAAGGGCGTCCGGTCGCGCACGGGGCGGCCGACAGCGTCCTGGAGTGGGACCTCGACCCCCGTGCGGGGGAGGAGTCGGAGCTCAAGATCTTCCTGGCCGCCGCCCGGTCGCTCCCGGGCGTGCACGAGGTACGCGACTACGTCCTGCACGGGGGGCCCGCACGGTTCGTCCGGGAGTCGGAGCGGTTCTGGGAGTCGTGGGCGGAGCGCCGCCTCCCGCATCCTCCGCCCGGGATGAGCGACCTCGGGCGGGAGGTCTACCGTTCGAGCGTGCTGCTGATGCGCCACGTCACCGGACCGAACGGGTCGATCGTCGCCTCGCCCGACACCCGCTCGCTCGTCGCCGCGGGGGACACGTACAACTACTGCTGGTGGCGGGACGGCGGCTACATCGCGAAAGCGATGGACGAGGCCGGCCTCTACGAGGGGGCGACCCGATTTCTGGCGTTCGCCCAGGAGTGCCAGAGCCCGGACGGTTCGTTCTTCCACCGCCACTTCCCGGACGGTGCGCTCGGCAGCACGTGGCATCCGCCGCCGTTCCTCCAGGTCGACCAGACGGCGACCGTCGTCGCCGCGGCGTGGCACCACTACAAGCGAGGCGGCGATCCGGACACCCTGGTCGCTCTCTGGCCGCTCGTCAAGGGCGCCGCCAACTTCCTCGCCAAGTTCCGGGACCCCGTGACCCACCTGCCTCTCCCGAGCTTCGACCTGTGGGAGGAGCGGCTGGGGGTGCACGCGTATTCGGCGGCGGCCGTCGCGCATGCGCTCGAGCGGGCCGCCCGCATCGCCGGGGAGATCGGGAAGGACCCGAAACCCTGGCACGCCGCGTCCGAGGAGGTGCGCGCCGCGACGATCTCCCACCTGTGGGACGAGAAGCTCGGACGGTTCGTCCGTTCAGTCGAGCCCCGCGACGAGCGGCTCGACGCCTCCGTCCTGCTCGGCCTGAAGCTTGGGCTTCTACCGTGGACCGACCCGCGGGCGCGCCGCACCGTCGACGGCATCGAACAGCGGCTCTGGGCCGCTCCCTCGGGAGGGCTCGCGCGGTACGAGGGGGACACGTACTACGGACCCGAGAACCCGTGGATCATCTGCACGCTCTGGCTCGCCGAGGCTCGGCTTCGTCTCGGCGACCGCGGACGTTGCCGCGAGCTGATCGAGTGGGCGACCGCCCACGCCACGCCGACCCGGATGCTCCCGGAGCAGGTCGACCGCGCCACCGGCGAACCCCGCAGCGCGACGCCGCTCGCCTGGTCGCACTCGACGTTCGTCGACGTCGTGCACAAGTACGCCGAATCCGAGCGCGGGGCCCCGTCCGAAGAGTGAGGACGCCGCGGCGTCAGAGCGACGGCTTCGCCAGCTCGGCGCACGTCTCGTACAGCCGCAGCGCGGTCACCATATCCTGCGACGCCGCGGTCCCGTCGCGGACGTCCCGGTGCGCGAGGTACGCCCCGGTGACGTGCTCCAGGCTCGGGTCCGTCCCGTCGAAGACGATGTCCTCCGCGGCGCTCGCGACGCTCCGGCCGAACAGGCGCATGGCGAGCCCCACTCCGTAGCCGACGAGGCCCGCGTTGTTCCGCCCGAACCCCGAGGCGACGATGCCCGGATGCACGGCGTTGACGGTGACCGGATGGTCGTGCAACCGACGGGCGAACTCCCGGGCGAGCAGGATGTCGGCGAGCTTCGAACGGCCGTAGTTCCGGTAGCCGCGGTAGCCGTGTTCCCCCTGCAGGTTGCCGAAGTCCAACGTGTTGCCCCGATGCGCCTCGGACGCGAGGAACAGGATCCTCGAAGGGCTGCTCTCGAGGAGCCGCGGCAGAAGACGCGCGGTGAGCAGGAACGGGGCGAGCACGTTCAGGGCGAACGTCCGCTCGAGCCCCTCGGCCGTCAGTTCCCTTCGGTGAAAGTAGCCGCCCGCGTTGTTGACGAGCAGGTGGATCCGCGGATACCGCTCGGTGAGCAGCGTCGCGATGCGGCCGACCTCCGACTTGAGCGCTAGGTCGGTGATCGGGATCGGGTACACCTCGGAGTTCTCGCTCTCCGCGGCGATCGCCGCGGCCGCCGCCACGCACCGGGTCTCCGTCCGACCCACGAGCACGACGGTCGCCCGACGCCGGGCCAACGCCAGCGCCACGCCGCGCCCTATCCCGGAGGTCGCGCCGGTGACGACGGCGACGCGCCCCTTGAGGTTCGCCGGCGCGGACGCCACCCGGGGACCACCCCGCTCACGCTACTTGAGGTCCCGCCCCCGGGGCGAGGCCGCTCGCGCGTACGTTCCCCTCAGTATAGACCGGTTCCGGGACGATGGGGGGCACCCTAAGACGCGCGTCGACTGGGGTCCACGGATGGGAGCGCTCCGGGTGCCGGCCTCCACCGGTGCGGCGGACGGACGGCGCTTTGTCCTGGAGCTCGACCGGAGGCTCGGGCGCCTGGACCGGCCCCTGCTACGTCGGGAGTGGGCGGAGTATGCCGGCCGACCGGAGCCCGGTACGGACGCGCTGCAGCTCCGTCGGACGGCGCTGCTCTCCTCGCCAGGGCTTCTGGAGTGGATCCAACGAGCGCTTCGACGGGACTGGCCGGCGTCGATCCGCCGCCGTCTCGAGCTGTTGGAAAGGATCGCGCTCGTCGGGCGGGTCGAACAGTCCCGACCGGTGGTCGCCCTCCGGGGGCAGCTCAACCGCAAGATCCTCGCGTTCCGGGCCCGCTGGAAGGGGCGCCGCGTCGGCCGGTCCGTCGTCATGCGCGCACTCTTCGAGGGGGACGACCCCGCCGACCGGGAACGAGCGTACTACGCCTACCAACCGTTGCACCGGCCCCTGGAGGGATCGCTCCGGGAACTCGTCCGACTCCGCAACGAGGGGGCCCGCGACCTGGGGTACCGCTCGTTCGCGGAGATGCGGCTGAGCTTCGACGGGCTCAACGTCGCCCGCCTTGGCGAGCTCGCCGGGGGAGCGGTCACCGCCGGCCGGCAGCAGCTCCGAGAGCTGCGCGACGCGTTCCGGGACCGGCACCCGGACGCCGGCTGGCACCCGTGGGATTTGACCTACTCCCGCCGGGAGCGGGTTCGCCTCCCGGACCGGGCGTTCCCACGATCGGGCATGGTGCCCCGGGTCCTCTCGGCGGTCGACGCGTGGGGGTTCCGGACCGCGTCCATGAACTTCCGGGTCGTCTTCCACGACCTGCCGAGCGGAGGGATGACGCTCGCGCCGGATCCGCCGAAGGACGTCCGGATCCTCGTCCAGCCGAGCGGAGGGTGGACCGCGCACATGATCCTGTTCCACGAGGCCGGCCACGCCGTGCACTCCGCGTCGATCCGGGCCTCGCCGCATCTGCTCAACTGGTCGGAGCACGTGCCGGGGATCGGAGCGTTCCACGAGGGGATCGGCGGGCTCTTCGAGGAGATCCCGAGCCGAGCGGCGTGGCTCGCGACCGTCCCGGGCGTGGACCGCGCGACCGCGGAGGCGTACGAGGAGGCGGGCCGGGCCAGCGCAGGGATCGATGCGTGCTGGCACGCCTGCTGGCTCCGCGCCGAGCAGGAACTGTACGCCCATCCCGACCGGGACCCGATGCTCGCGGCCGCCCGGCTCGAGCGGAGGACCTTCGGCTTCGACGACTACCGTCCCCTCTCGTTCGTCGACCCGTTCTTCGTGGAG
>JASHXN010000092.1 GCA_030043505.1 Thermoplasmata archaeon | reverse complement strand
ACTACGACCGCGGCGAAGCTCGCGCGGCACCTTCAGAAGAAGGGGATCCGCGTCGCCCTCGTCGGCGCGGACATCCACCGACCGGCGGCGATCGACCAGCTGGAGCAGCTCGCCAAGAAGATCGGCGCTGACTTCTACTCCGACCGGGCCGAGCGTCGGGCGGAGCGGATCGTCGAGCGCGCGCTCGCGCAGGTCGCCCCGCACGTCGCGACGATCGTCGACACGGCCGGACGCAGCGGCCTCGACGAAGAGCTGATCGCCGAGTTGAAGCGCGTCAAGGAGGTGCTCGCACCGGACGAGGTGTTCCTCGTTCTGGATGCCTCCATGGGCCAGACGGCCGGGCGGAGCGCGGAGGCGTTCCACAAGGCGGTCGGTCTCACCGGCGTGATCCTCACGAAGCTGGACGGGTCGGCGAAAGGCGGCGGCGCCCTTTCGGCGGTCGCGGCGAGCGGCGCCCCGATCGTGTTCCTCGGCACCGGCGAGCATCTGGACGAGCTGGAGCGGTTCGAGCCGACCCGCTTCGTCTCCCGGCTCCTCGGGATGGGCGACATCCAGACGCTGCTGGAGCGGTTCGAGGAGCTGTCGAACAAGGAAGCGGCCGAGGAGGCCGCCCAGAAGTTGCTCAGCGGCCGGTTCACGCTGCGCGACATGCGCACCCAGCTCGAGTCGCTCGGGCAGATGGGCCCGTTCTCGAAGCTCGTCTCGATGTTCCCGACGCTCGGCCCGGCGAAGCTCGACGAGAAGCAGCTCGACGAGTCGCAACGGCGGCTGCTCCGCTACCGGGCGATCCTCGACTCGATGACGTCCGAGGAGCTGGACGACGCCCAGCTGATCAAGGCCGAACGGGTGCACCGGATCGCCCGCGGGAGCGGGCAGAAGCCGCAGGAGGTCCGGATGCTGCTCAAGCAGTACGAAGGGACCCGCAAGGCGGCGCACGGTCTCGTCTCCAACCGTCGGCTCCGCCGCCAGCTCGAGAAGCAGTTCGCCGGCGGAATGCCGGACGCCAACCCCGGGACCTAGCATGGGCCCGGCGTCGGTCGCACAAGCCGCGGGCGGCCTCCTGCTCCTCTTCGTCCTCCCCGGCGCGCTCGTCGCGAAGGCGGTCTTCCCCGAGCGGAGGGTCCGGGGCCCGAACGGTCTCCGCTGGGCGCTCGAGCTCGCCGCGCTCGGCCTCGTCCTGAGCGTGGTCTTGACGGTGCTCGTGGGGGAGCTGTTGCTCACGGTGGCGCCCGGCGGCTTCCACGCGAGCTGGAGCGATCCGCTGCTGGAGGAGGCGCTGGCCGGGATCGCGGCGGTCGCCTTCGTGGCCGGCTGGCTCCAGGGCGCCTACGCGCGGACGGCGCCTCCGCCTCGGGCCTCCGAACTCCCTCCCGAGCAGGACCCGTGGCAGCTGAGCGTCGACCTCGACCGGCTCCAGCGCCAGCGCCTCCGCCTGGAGCGCCAGCTCGCCCGCGGCGCGGGCGCCGCCGCGCCCGAGATCGAGGGGCGGCTGGAGGAACTCCGGCGGCAGGAGCGCAGCCTGCGCGAACGGCAGGAGGCATCGTACTTTGCCTAGGCGCGGGGGGGCTCCCGGGACCGGGCACAAGCTCGTGGTCGTGGTCCGGAGCGAGCTGCGCCTCACCGCCGGCAAGGCGGCGGTGCAGGTGGCGCACGCCGCGGTGATGCTCGCCCGGCGCGCGGAAGAGCACGACCACCGCGAGTTCGAGGCGTGGTACGCGGAGGGCCAGCGAAAGATCGCCCTGGTCGTCCCGACGCTCCGCGATCTCGAGGAGGTCGAACGGCGGGCGCGCGACGCCGGCATCCCGACCGTGTGGGTCGAGGACGCGGGCCTGACCGAGGTGCCGGCCGGGACCCGAACGTGCCTCGGCCTGGGCCCGGCGCCGGACCGTACGCTGGAACCGGTGACCGGCGCGCTCGAGCTGCTGTAGGCGGCGAACGCGCCGGGGGGGCTCCGGCGCGCTCGCCGCGGGTCCGCGTTACGGCGACTTCGACTCCGGGGCGGTCGATCCGCCCGCGTCGCCCGACGTCCCGCCGTCCGCGCCCTTCTCGCCGCTCCACGACGAGGGCGGGGTCGCGGGCGGTCGACGGCCGGCGTAGTGCGCGGCGAGGCCGAAGCCGAGCAGCGTCAGGAACGCGAAGACGCCGATGATCGCGTAGGCGAGCGTGCTCAGGGACGTCGACGACGCCTTGGTCGCGCTGAAGGAGATCGTCACGTTCATCGCCTGGCCGTTGACGTGGACGAGCCCGCCGGCCGGCGAGGCCGCGTAGCCGCTCGCGGAGGCGCTGAACGCCCACGTGTTGTTCGGGACGCTGAAGTTCATCGGCGTCAGGTTCGATTCCGTGAGCGACGTGCCGCCGAAGTAGACGGTCCAGCTCGTCCCCGACTTGAGACCGCTCGGGGCGAACGAGACGTTGTAGTTCTGGCTGAAGACGACCACGACCTCGGTCGCGCCCGCGGCCACGGTGCCCATCGCAGTCCCCGGGGTCGGCGTGAAGTCCGCCGCCGAGCTCACCGTGTAACTGAACGACCCGTTCGGCAGCGCCGAGGAGAGCGTCGTCGACGAGCCGCCCAGCTTCGTCGTCACGGTGCCGTTCACCAGCGTGACGTTCCAGACCGTGCCGCCGGGGAGCCCGCCCTCCAGGAACGTCACTCCGAAGGTGTACTGGTGGAACTTCGTCGAGACCGCCAGCGCCTTCCCGGCGACGGTCGCAACACCGGAGGTGTTCGTCGCGACCCAGCCGGGAATCGGCGTGAGCGTCCACGGGTACGCCGCGTTCGGCAGCGTGAAGCCGAGGCTCGGGGTCGTACTGGGGACCGTCAGGTTGTCGATCGTGATCGCCCAGGAGATCCCCGTCGTCAGCCCCTTCTCGCTGAACGTGACGGCGAACGCCGCCGCGGTCGTGGCGCACGGGACCGTTACCGAGAGCGCGCTGCCGTTGATGCCCACGGTGGCCGTCGTTGCCGGACCGACGTAGCCGTCCGGCAGCGTGAACGTCACCGGATAGCTGCCGTTCGTCTCGTAGAAGCTGATGTTCGTGCTCGTCGTCGAGATCGAGAACGCGACGTGCGCCGGGTCGATCGAGACCGACCAGCTGGCGCCGGGCGCGAGGCCGGTCTCGGTGAACGTCACCTTGTACGTCGGCGCGACGGTCGGGGTGTAGGCGAGCGCGACGGTCGCCGGCACGGTACCGAGGGCGACGCCGCCGGACGGCGGCGGCAGGTAGTCCAGCACGAGCAGCGCCTGGTAGTGGTACGTCGTGCTCTGCGGGAGGGCGAACGAGATCGACGGCTGGTCCGACGAGACCTCCCCGTACCCTTCCACGTCGACCGCCCACGTCGTGCCGCTGACGAGCCCGGTCTCGTTGAACGAGAGCGTCGCGGTCGGTCCGGTGACGGCGGTGTAGGTGACGGACTGGTCGATCGCCGCGCCCGCGACGGTGATCGTCCCGTTCGACGGGCTCACGCCGTAGCCCGCCTGGAACGAGACGCTGTAGTTGTACGTCCCGTTCGGCTGGTCGGCGAACGCGATCGTCGCGGAGGTCGAGGTGAGGGTCGTCGGGCCCAGGGTCGCCGACCACGACGTGCCGGACGGGAGCCCGTGCTCGGTGACGCTCACCGCGTAGACCGTGTTGTACTCGACGTGGAACCAAACGCTGTCGCCGCCGCCGCCGATCACCGGGTTCTCGTTGATCGAGGACGCCTTGATCCACGGCGCGAAGCCGACCAGTTCGTTGCTCTGGCCGTTCCAGACGTACAGCCCGAGCGCGTTGGTGATCTGCTCGATCAGGTCGTAGTCGAGGATCCGCTGCGCCCCGGACGGGAGCGCTCCGGCGATCTTCATGTACGCGCTCGCGACGCCGTAGGCGACGCCCTGGCAGGTCGAGTTCAGGTCGCCGTCCGCGGGGTCGTTCGCCTGCTTCGCCCAGTAGGCGAGGTCGGCGAACGTGGCGGCGCCGTGGCCGCAGGTCGCGTTGTCGCTGTACTGCGGGAGGAACAGCTGGTTGCCGACCGTGTCCGGCGCGGTGTAGCTCCCGTCCGGCTGGACGATCGGCGCGACGTAGTCGGTCGGGTCCGGATAGTCGGGCGCCCAGCCGAAGCCGACGACGCTCGCCAACGGCGACTCGTACGGCCCGATCAGGGTCGACGCGAGGAACTGGGTGAACGTCTCGGCCAGCGGCCACGGGTCGAGCGTGTGGCCGCTCAGCCGGTAGATCTCGGCCGACCAGTCGTCGACCAGCGCGAGGTTCGCGGGAGCCCCGTCGAAGTAGCCGATCGGCCAGGTGCACGGGTGCGACGTGGTGCACGTCGTGACGAGGGTGGAGTTGTAGTACGGCGAGCCGACGGTCGTCAGCTCGGCCCACCACCACGCCGCGCTGCCGACGCTCGTCGCCGGCTGCGTCGGATCGCCCCGCTCGTACGGCCACGAGACGTTCGACGGGTAGTAGCTGCCCATCCCCTCCGGGATCGGCCCGCCCGCGTTGAACGCGAACTGGATGTTGTCGACGGTGTTGATCGTGTCCTCGACGGTCGTGTACGGGTAGGCGTTGATGTAGAAGTTCCGGAGCCCGAGGTCGGTGAACAGCTCTTCGGGGATCGGGTTCGCCTCCAGCGGCGTGCCGGCGAAGGTCGTGTTGTACGCCGTGTCGCTGACCCCGAGGTTAATCGGCGTGAAGGCGGTGCTCAACGTCGGGAACAGATTGTACTGCCACAGCCCCGAGTGGACGAAGCCGAGGAGCGTGCTCGTCTCGGTCGTGTAGATGCCCGCGAAGTCAGCGGTCCCCGCCAGGATGGCGCTGGTGCCGAGACTGTCGCCTTCCTCTTCGTTCTCCCACGTCACGTCGACGTTGGGGATGTAGCCGCCCGGCGCCGGGTCGCAGTAGCCCGTGTACTTCGCGAGCCCCTCCGCGCCGGAGCAGCCCGCGGGCTGCACGTACGCCGGGTTGGCCGCGAGCGCGTAGCTGATGCCCGGGGTGACGGCCCCGTAGTACGGGCCCGAGCCGACCATGCTCCAGCGGACGTTCGGCTGGGTGGCGGGCCAGCGCTTGTTGAGCTTCTCGAAAGTGTCCCACGAGGTGGGGGCCAGCGACTTGAGATAGTTCGTCCAGGTCGAGCCGGTCGTGCTCGTCTGGCCGTCGGGGAGCTTGCACGAACCGTCGCCGTTCGCGGCGGAGGTGCCGCTCCAGCCCGGGATGCCGGCGTCCTCGTAAGTGAACCAGCCGCATGGGACGACGCTCGCGCCGAGGTTGTCCTCCACGAAGTCCAGGAATTCGGGCCAGTACTGCGCGCTTCCGTTCGCGACGAACGTGATGCATCCGTGGCCGTGGACGCCGTCCATCGCCTTCGCCGGACAGTAGGCGCTGTCGTTGACGAGCATCGAACCGAGGATGTTCCCGGGCGTCGTGTCGTACGGGAAGTGGAGGTCCTTGTCGAACGACGACTTGCCGGGCGGCAGCAGCGCCTGGGCCATGATCCAGCCCGAGGTCTTGGTCGCGTAGGGGATGTCGCTGAACGCGAGGGTCCGGGCGATCGAGAACATCACATCGCTGGGGTAGACGCCCCACGACTTCGACGTCGACGGGTCGTAGAAGTGCGCCGTCGGGTCGATGACGAACGTCCAGTAGAGCGGCACGCCGTTCGAGCCGGTGAAGTTCTTGCCGGACGTGTTGAAGATCCCGGTGAAACCGGTGCCGTAATCCTCGGCGCACTGCGGACCCTGGCCGGGGACGCACGTCGCGAGGGTGGGGACGAACGACGACGTCGAGCTACCGTTGTAGCTCACCAGCGTCTCGTAGACGTTGAGGATCACTTCGTAGCTGGTCGTGTCGTAGGCGAGAGCGGGGTCCACGGTGGTCGCCCCGCCCGGTACCGGTTCGTACGCCTGGATCGTGCCCGGGTGCGGACCGCTCGCGAGAGGAGCGACCGAGGAACTCGGGGTGGCGGCCGACTGCCGCAGGAGGCTGGGAGCTTCTACGTGGGAGGAGGTCTGGACCGTGACGGCCGGCGCCGCGGTCGGCGTGGACGCGGCGGCCGCCGCAGGGGACGACGCCGAGGACATCGCGGCGAGGGCGGTGCCGGCTTGCCACGTGCCGGCGACCATCAGGACGACCGCGGCGATTGCAACTACGTTGTGCGACCACTTCCCACGCTGCGCTCCCATTCCAACCTCTTCCGTGAAACGGGGGCCTACCCGGCCCCCCGTCCTCGAAAAGAATGTACTGTCCGGAGTCCGTTTTATCCCTTCCGTTAGAGGAGGCGTGTCAGAAATGGCGTCCGGAGGGGTCGCGCGGGGGCGGCGAATCGCGACGGTCGCTCGGGAGCGGGCGGGAGCGGGAGGTAGATTCTCCCTCCTCGAAGCCACGGCATAAATAGAGCGGCCCGCCCTAGTCTGAACGTCTCGCACCCTCGGGAGGGTGCGGGGAGAGGGGCCATGCGGATGATCACCTACGTGGCCCGGCGCGCCCTCCTCCTGCTGCCGGTACTGCTCGGGGTCGTCACGATCACTTTCGTCCTATTCTCTGCGTTACCGGTCCAGTACGAGCTGATCTCGCATTTCGGGAGTCCAACTCAGAAGGAGCGGTGCGGCTACGCGCCCAGCTGCAGTTGCGAGACGCTGAACCCTGGTTCGCTGGGGAACGACACGTGCCAATGCATCTCCCCCCCGGTCAACACCACCCCGAGGGGGTTGTGCCAAAATCCGATCTACGAGGAGTTTGTACATCAGCTGGGCCTGAACCGGCCCGTGATCGAACAGTGGGGCGCCTTCGTCTATCGCAGCTTCACGTTCCAGTGGGGAAACGTCTCCAACAGCAGCGATCTTGCCAAGGAGATTCCTCAGATCGAGGCCAAGCCGGTTGCCACGGCCATCGCGTGGGAACTCCCCTACACGATCGAACTCGCGGGACTATCGCTCGTGCTCATCCTCGCGATTGCGATCCCGCTCGGGACAGCTTCGGCCGTGAATCGAAATCGCCCGATCGACCAAGTTGCCCGAGTCCTGTCCTTCTCGGGCTACGCGCTCCCGGCGTTCCTGTTAGGTTCGCTGATGGTGATGGGGGTCATCCTCGTTTTCCTCCCCCATACGGGGTACAACGTTCACACACCCTGGTGCCCGAAGGGGGAGGCCATCGACTGGGAGTTCACCTTCTCGCTCCCCCCTTCGTCGGCCTGTTACACGGGGCTTCCCCTCGGCGGAACCTACCCACCGTGGATTTGGAATGGGGTCCACTCGACTCCGACGGGGTTCCTCACCATCGATGCCCTCATCCATCATGACGACTGGCTCGCCGTCGACTCAGTTCTACGGATCCTTCTCCCCGCGCTCCTCATCGCTTACGGCACGGTCGCCGGGCTGCTCCGCTTCGTCCGCAACAGCATGCTCGAAGTGATGAATCTCGATTTTGTGCGAACCGCGCGTGCCGGCGGCGTACCCGAATCTACCGTAGTCCACCGTCACGCCGGCCGGAACTCGCTCAACGTCACGGTGACGGTTCTTGGCTTGACTTTCGCAGGCTTCCTCGGAGGCTTTCCCGTGATCGAAGCGGTGTTCCAGTTGAACGGGGTCGGTGCGATGCTCGCCTACGCCGCCAACCCGTCGCCGGCCCTCGACTTCGGGGTTCTCTTTGGGTCGACTCTCCTGTTCACGTTCATCATCGTGATCGCGAACCTGGTGGTCGACGTGATCTACGCTTGGCTGGACCCGCGCGTTCGGCTGGGGTAACCCTACGACCGCTAGTGCGGCTCCTCCGCGTAGGTTGCGGCCCCCTCGCCCGAGGCTCGAGCAGTGGCAACGGACGTGGTACTTCTTCCGACGCAACACGCTCGCGATGGTCGGGCTCGGCATCCTGATCGGAATAGCGGGCGTCGCGGTGTACGCCGCCACCCTGCCGCTTCCGTGGAGCAGCACCCCGATCTGGTGCTCAACAGACTACGGACCCGGAAACTCGAACTCCGGCTACCCCGGCCCGTACGTCCAGACTTGCCCTACCACGGGGCCGATCGTCTGCACGTACGAGATCCATCCTCCGCCCAACGCGGCGAGGTACTGTGGGGGCGTATGGTTCCGTGACACGTATCGTGCCGGCATCGCATTCCCGTCCATCATCCCACCGACCCTCAGCCTATCGCCGTTCGCTCCAGGCCCCCTGCCGTTGGGGGCACTCTCCACGTCCGCCAGTGCGCAGACGCCGATGTACGACGTCGCCGGAATGCTCGCGCGCGGCGCCGATTGGAGCCTCATCTTCTCTGTCTCGATTGTCGGCGCGGGTGCCGCCCTCGGGCTCCTGCTCGGCGCGATCGCCGGCTATTACGGGGGTGTCGTCGACGAGGTTCTGATGCGAATCGTCGACATCTTCCTGTCCATCCCGACCATTCTGTTCGTCATCGTCGTCGTGGCAGTCCTCGCGGTCGACCTGCATCCACCCCCGGCGGCGGCCGTCTCCACGAAGCTCGGAGCGATGATCCTCGGCTTCACGATCGTCTGGTGGCCCTTCTACGCGCGCATCGTTCGAGGGCAGGTCCTCGTGGTGCGAGAGCAGAAGTTCGTGGAGGCGGCGACCGCGTCGGGATCACCCAGGCATCGGACCCTGTTGCGGCACATCATCCCCAACAGCGTGTACCCGGTGTTCATCCAGTTCTCTCTGGACGTGGGAACGATCCCGCTGCTGATCGGCAGCTTGGCATTCCTCGGGTTCGGTTCGCTCCTGTTCCCCTCGAGCCCATTTCCCGAGTGGGGGGCGACGGCCGCCGCCTCGGTCACCGACCTCGCGGCGGACTTCGTGAACTCGTGCTACACCCCCGCGACCGGCTGCGTGATCCCCTGGTGGCAGCTTCTGTTCCCGGGTATCGCACTGTTCCTGTTCGCGATCAGCGTGAATCTGCTTTCCGACGGCATCCGAGACGCCCTGGACCCCAGGTTGCGGCGCTGAGCGCCGCCGTCCGACCGATACAGGTCGCCTCGGAGGCGGTCCCCTCCGCGGGCTCCGTCCCAGGGGCGGCATTCGACCCGACGGTGGAGACCCCTGCCCCGGCGACGAGCGATCCCCCCGTCGTACTCGAGATCGAGGACCTTCGGACGTACTTTTACACCTATCAAGGAGTCGTGAAGGCGCTGGACGGCGTCTCGTTCCAGTTGCGGCGCGGCGAGACGCTGGGCCTCGTCGGCGAGACCGGCTGCGGCAAGAGCGTCACCGCGTTCTCGGTCACGCGCCTGATCCCGGACCCTCCCGGGCGGATCGTGGGCGGCCACGTGCGGCTCGGCGGCGCGGACCTGCTGACCGGGCTGGAGCAGGAGGCGAAGTTCCGCCCGATGAAGAACTCCCCGCGGGTCAAGGTCACGCGGAGGTACCGGAAGATCCACCGCGCGAACGAGCGGATGGAGGCGGTCCGAGGCCGCCACATCTCGATGATCTTCCAGGAGCCGACCCAGGCGCTCAA
>JASHXN010000091.1 GCA_030043505.1 Thermoplasmata archaeon | reverse complement strand
GATCCTGTTCGTGGGACGATGACCGAAGCTCCGACGCTCGAGGCCTACCTGCGCACCTACGTCGCCGAGACCCGTTCCGCCCTCGAGGCGCCGTACCTGCTCGAAGCGATGCGCAAGATCGTGCCGCTCTTCCTGAAGGCCCGGGAGGAGGACCGCACGGTCTTCTTCTTCGGGAACGGCGGAAGCGCCTCGACGGCCTCCCATTTCGTGATCGATATCGCGAAGAGCACGCGCCCGTCGCTCCAGCCCGGTCCCCCGACGAAGCGGTTCCGCTGCGTCGCCTTGAACGACAACATCCCCGGTATCACGGCCTGGGCGAACGACACCGACTACACCCGCATCTTCGCCGAGCAGCTGCGGAGCCTCGCGGTTCCGGGGGACCTCGTGGTGGCGATCTCGGGAAGCGGCAACTCCCCGAACGTACTCGAGGCGGTCCGGGCCGCGAAGGAGCTGGGGGTCCGCACGATCGGCTTATCGGGGATCGGCGGGGGGAAGCTCAAGGACATGGTCGACGTCTCCCTCGTGGTCCCGTCCAACAGCATGCAGCATACCGAGGACCTCCACCTCATCGTCCTCCACCTCCTCACGGCCTACCTGCGCGACGCAGTGCCCCCGCCACCGCGATGACGGTCCGCATCCGCGACTACATGGTGCTCGAGGTCGAGCACTTTCGGACCACCACCTCGGTCCGGGAGGCGGTCGCGCGCCTCACCAAGAGCCGGCATCACGGCATGCCGGTGACGGACGAGGCCGGTCGGCTCGTCGGCTTCGTGAGCGCCAAGGAGCTCCTCCGTCACGCCTCGGAGGGGGAGACCCCGCTCTCCAAGATCATCCGGCCGGGAACGTACACCGCCCACCCGGAGACGGCGCTGGACGACGCGGCGCGGATCATGTTCCGCTACGGGCTCCGGGACCTCCCCATCATCGACAGCGAGGGCCGCCTCTGCGGAGTCCTCTCCAACCTGGACGTCGTCCGCTCGCACTTCGAGCGGGCGTCCCCCGCGAAGGCGGAGACGCTCAAGCGGCTGATGGCCGAACGGTACGGGATCGGCTTCTCCGTTCGCCGCGGGCTCGTCCCGCTCGACCGCCTCACGCCGACGCAGTGGAAGGTCTTCGAGGACGAGCTCGAGGGCCGCCGCTACGAGCTGGAGCGCGGGTTCGCCGAGCCGGTGCTCGTCGTCCAGAAGGGGGAGACGTGGCTGCTCGTCGACGGGCACCACCGCGCCCTGGCGGCGAAGGAGATGGGGCTCGCCCAGCTGCAGGCGTTCGTCCTCACGTGCGACCGGCCGGAGGAGTTCGCGGCGAAGGAGACCGGTTTCGAGCGGGTCGCCGCGGAGCACCATCTGCGCTCGATCGCCGACATCGAGATCGACCGGTCCGCCCACCACCCGCTGGTCGAGGTGACGACCCAACTGCTCCGGCGCCTGGAGCGCGGGGTCGAGGCGCCCGGAACCCCTCCGTAAACTTCCCGCTCGCGCCAATCGGTACGCCCGGCATATCAAACGCGGGCCGCTCGACGACGGTCGATGGCCTGGCCGATCCCGGCGCTCGACGTCACCAACGAGCTCGCTCCGTTCGCGGTCGTCGCCCTCGCGATGGTCGCGGTGACCGTCCTGGTCCTCGGCCTGGTGCGCCCCCGGGACGGCCGCCCGCCGCTCGTCACCCAAGCGTTGCTCGCCCTCGCGGTCGTCTGCGGCGGCTCCGTCCTCCTGCTGGCGCTCCTGTTCGTCTTCCTCGACCCGAACGGCACGACGGCGTGGACGTGGGTCCTCCTCGGGTTCAACTTCATGATGACCGTCCCGGTCGGGCTCTGGTTCGTCGGCCACATCCTCTTCGAGGACCGCCGCATCGTGGGGGGCAGTTGGCTCTGGCCCGCGGCGATCGGGGTCGCGGCGACCGGTTCGGAGATCCTGATGGGTCTGCTCTTCGTCGTGGGAGGCGTCGGCGGGAACATCGGCGTCAACGCCGCGTTCACGCGCGGCCTCTCGTCGGTCTGGTTCTTCTGGTCGATGGCGGCGATCATGACCCCGCTCGTCGCCTGGGCCCCCCTCTCCCCCGTCGGCAAGATCGGAGGCTGGTCGCTGGTCGTGGCCGCGACGATCGGTCCGTGGGTCCGTCCGTATCCGCTCGTCGGCGGTCTCGCGATGGGCTCGCTCATGGTCGGCGCGCTCGTCGCCCTGTGGAGGCCGATCGCGCGCGGCCGTGCGAGCTTGACCGACAGCACGCTGCTCCTGGCCCTCTCCGTCGCCTTCCTTGCGATGTCGGCGACCGGTTTCTCGGTCGCCGCGACGGGCGGCGCGAGCGCCGGCGTCCTGGCGTTCGGCACCACGATGGCGCTCGTGATGGTCGTCGAGGTGAGCTACCTCCTGCGCCGGACCTACGAAGCGCCGGCCCTCCTCCCCGGCACGGCGGTCGCGGCAGGCCGGGACGAACCGGCCGCGGTCCGGGGCGAGCCCGTCGCCGGGCCCTGAACGACCTGGGGCCGCCCGATTCATACGCGGGCGATATCAACGGACCGTCGGTCGTTCGCCGTCAGGACGCACCGTGAGCGAATCGCCGTCCGTGCGCCCGTCGAGCGGTTGGCGCCGCCCCGGGCCGTGGCTCCTTGCCGGCCTCCTGCTCGCGGCGGCCGCCATCCCGGGCGGCCTCGCGGCGGCCCACGTCCTGCGCGTGGCGTCGTCCGTCGGCTACGGCCGGCCGGAAGCGAGCACCACCTACAACTTCACGAAGTTCCAGATGACCGATCAGCCGGCGTACTCCCCTCGGACCCTCGCGGCGACGGCGGCGGCGGGCACGGTGAACGTGAACGTCCTGCTGAACAATTCCGGCTCGTCGCTGGCGCACACGTTCACCCTGGTGAACGTCAGTCAGGTCGGGATCCCGGTGAACCGAACGTTGACGCCGACCGGGCTCACCAGCTATTTCGCAACGTACCCGCCGACGGTCAACACCAACGTCTCCGCCGGTAAGATCGTCTGGGCGAACTTCTCCCTCCCGGCCGACACGAAGTTCCGTTCGCTCGAGTTCGTCTCGACGATCCCGTATCAGTTCCAGGCCGGGATGTTCGGCTTCCTGAACATCACGCCCGCCGGGCCGACGTACCTGCTGGAGGAGAACGCGACCTCGTCGTTCCAGTTCGTCCCGAACGAGTTGAGCTCGCCGCCGGGAGCGAACGGCTCCATCTC
>JASHXN010000090.1 GCA_030043505.1 Thermoplasmata archaeon | reverse complement strand
GTGGTGCGGCGGAGCCCCCTCGACGACCTCGGCGACCTTGCCGTCCTTGCCGATCAGGAACGAGACCCGCTTCGCCGCGCCCGAAGGGCCGAGGACGCCGTAGCGGCCCGCGACGTCCTTCTTCGCGTCGGCGATCAGGGTGAACCTAAGCCCGTACTTCGTGGCGAACGCCTTCTGGGCCGGGCAGTCGTCGGTGCTGACCCCGACGATCTTCACACCTTTCGCCGCGAAGTCGCCCAGGTGCTCCTGGAACCCCTTCGCCTCGATCGTGCAGCCCGGGGTGTCCGCCCGCGGGTAGAAGTACAGCACGACCGGCGCGCCCCTCAGCGACGAGAGGCGGAACGACTTTCCATCCTGGTCCGGCGCGTCGAAATCCGGGGCGGGCTCTCCGGGAGCGACCATCGGCCCCGCGAGCGACGCGGGGCTCTTTAGGAGGACGGGGACGGTCAGCCGCTCGCGACGGTGACGAGCGTCTCCGTCGCCTTGATGCCGGGGATCTTGCGGATCTTGTGGACGACGACGTCCAGCGCCTGGTTGATCTGCGGCGCCTGGACCTTGACGATCAGGTCGAACGGTCCGGTGACCGCCTCGACCTCCGTGACCCCGGCGACCGCCCGCAGGCGCTTCAGCACGTCGTCGAGCTTCCCGACGTCCGTTTCGCAGAGGAGGAAGATCGTCTCCATCCGGCGCCGGACGACAGGGGGGCGCCTCTTCAGCTTGCCGCCCAGCGGCGCGCCGGGGACCGGCGGATAAGCCCGTCTCTGCACGTCGGCGGGGAGCAAGGTTATGCGGCGGGGGGCCGCCGCCCCGCCGTTCATGCCCCTCCGCCTCACCGATACGCTCACCGGCGAGCTGCGCGCCGTGCGCGCCACGAGCCGCGGATCGGTCGGGCTGTACGTCTGCGGCCCGACGGTCTACGACGCCGCCCACGTCGGCCACGCGCGGACGTACCTCTGCTTCGACGTGGCGCGGAGGGTCCTGGAGGCGCAGGGGTACCGGGTCCGGCACGTGATGAACGTCACCGACCTCGAGGACAAGATCGACCAGCGGGCCGCGAGCCTCGGGCTCACCTCCCGCGCGCTCGCCCGGGCGGAGGAGCACTCGTTCTTCCGGGACCTCGCGGCGTTCGGCAACCTCCCGCCGACGTTCCGCCCCCGGGCCAGCGCCTACGTCCCGCAGATCCTCCAGGTCGCCCGGGCGCTCGAGAAGACCGGCCGAGTGCGGCGGATCGGCGACGAGTGGCGGTACGAGGCGCCGGAGCGGCCCCCGGGAGAGAACTTCGCGACGACCGCGGACCTCGCCCGCCACGCGGTCGAGGAGCCCGGCCATCCGTTCGGCGGGCCGACCAGCTCCGAACGCTCGTTCCTGATCTGGAAGCGGGTCTCGCCTCCGCTGCCGACGTGGATGGGGCTGTGGGGCCGGGGCGCGCCGGGCTGGCATCTGCAGTGCTTCGCGATGGCCGGCCACCTGCTCGACAACCACGTCGACTTTCACGGCGGCGGCCGGGATCTGGTGTATCCGCACCACTTCGCCGAGAACGAGATCGCCCTCGCGCTCCGGGGCGAGCCGTTCACCCGGGTGTTCCTGCACGGCGGCCTCGTCCTGGAAGGGGGCGCCAAGATGTCGAAATCCCAGGGAAATCTCGTCTCGCTGCGCTCCGCGCTGGCGTCCCGGGGTCGTGACCCGCTCCGCTGGCACCTGCTCGGCCGGCCGTTCCGAGAGCGGTTCCCGTGGGACGATCGGGTCGGAGAGCGGGACGCCGAGGAGTTCCGGCTGCTCCGTGCGACCCTGCGGAAGTGGCTGCGCGGTCACGGGAACGGGCCAGCCGGCGCCCGCACCGCGGCGAAGGCCGCTCGCGACGTGGAGCGGGCCCTCCTCCGCGACCTGGCGTGCGACCGAGCCCGCGAGCGGGTCACGGCGCTGGCGGCGGAGGTCGGCCACAGCGCCGGGGGCCTCCCCCCGGGAGAGCGACCCGCCGCGCGCGCCGCCTTGGGCCGGATCGAGGCGTTGCTCGGGATCGCGCTGGCTTAGTTCGTCTCCCGCTCCAGGATCACGCTCAGGCCGTTCCCGCCCCCCATGCAGAGGGTCGCGAGGCCGAGGTGGCCCTGGGATCGGGCGAGCTCGTAGGCGAGCGTCACGACGATGCGCGCGCCGCTGGCGCCGATCGGGTGGCCGAGGGCGATCGCGCCGCCGTGCACGTTGAACCGGTCGTCCGCGAAGTTAAACGCGCGCTGGACGGCGATCGAGGCGGAGGCGTACGCCTCGTTGTGCTCGACCCGGTCGAACGCTCCGGGGTGCAGCCCGGTCTTTTCCAGATGGCGCCGGACGGTGGGGATCGGCGACTCCATGACGTCCTTCGGGGCGACCCCGGACTCTTCGGAAGAGTGGAGCCACGCCAGCGGCTTCGCGTGCCGGCGCGCGACCTCGCGCTCGCTGGCGAGCACGAGCGCGGCGGCGCCGTCCGAGAGCTTGGAGGAGTTGCCGGCGGTGAGGAGCCCGTGCGGAGCGAACGCCGGCTTGAGCCGGGCGAGCCCTTCGAGGGTCGTGTCGGCGCGGGGAGCCTCGTCGCGGGCCAGCCCCGTCGTCTTCCGGTGCGGGTCGGGGGCGACGGCCACGGTCTCGGCGTCGAACGTGCCGGCGGCGACCGCCGCCGAGGCCCGCAGGTGGCTGCGGAGGCCGAACCGGTCGACCTCCTCCCGCGAGAGCGAGAGCTTCTGGGCGACGCGCTCGCCGGTCAACCCCATCAGCTCGTGCTCGTCGTAGGCGTCGATCAGCGCGTCCCGCTGCATCGCGTCGTCCAGGACCCGGGGGCCGGGGCGGACGCCCCAGCGAACGCCGGCGTCGACGAGGAACGGGGCGTTCGACATGCTCTCCATGCCGCCGACGAGGACGCGGTCGTAGTCGCCGGCCCGGATCAACGCCGAGCCGAGCATCAGCGCCTTCATCCCCGAGCCGCAGACCATGTTCACGGTCACCGCGCCGACCGTGTCGGGGATCTTCGCCCCGCGGAGGACCTGACGGGCCGGATTCTGGCCGACGCCGGCCTGGATCGCGTGGCCGAAGACGACCTCCTCGACCTCGTTCGGGGCGACCGCCGCGCGCTCGAGCGCGGCCGCGGCCGCGACCACGCCGAGTTCGGGAGCACGGTACGCGGCGAGCGCTCCCCCGAAACGGCCGATCGGAGTGCGGGCGGCGCCCAGGATCGCGACGCGCGGCGGCGGACGGTCGGTCATGGGACGCGGGGAGCCCGGCTCGCGGTCAAAACGTTCACGGCCCGCGCGGGCCGCCCAGGGGCCGGGCTAATCCTCTTCGACCCGCGGGGCGAGCAGATAGCGGCCCTCGCCGCGTCCGTTCGCCATCGCGAACTCGACCTTGAGCGGGTACTCGTTCCCGACGTGCAGGGTCGCCTCCTCGGAGGAGATCGCCTTCACCATCGCCGAGAAGAAATCAAGCGGGTACATGCTCTTCACCGGCTCCTTCACGTCGAGCCGGGGCAGCGTCTCCTTCGGGATGCGCAGGTCGAGACGGTCGGTGTCCCCTTCCGAGTGCATCGTGAACGCTTCGGGGTCGAGGGTGAGCGTGACGTGATCGGTGAAGCTCTCGCTGCCGCGGATCCCCTGGCGCATATCCTCCGTCTTGACGACGACCGTGGCGGGCGGGCTGACGTTCGGCACTTTCGGGTCGGTGATGCTCGCCGGGTCGACGACCGCCATCTGGCGGGTCACGCGGCCGACGCTCGCGACGAGCCGGTTCTTCCCGTCGAACTGCAGCTCCAGGACGTCCCCGGGCTTGGAGAGCCGAAGCACCTCCTTCAGCTTCTCGACGTCGACGCCGATCTCGGTCGGTTCCCCGGTGAACTCCTCGAACGCCGCCTTCTGGAGCTTGAGCACGAGCATCGCGACGTGGGACGGGTCGACCGCCTTCGCCTCGGCGCCGTCCTTGGAGATCGACAGCTTGACCTCGCTGACGAGCGTCGCCACGACCTCCACGACCTCGCGGAGGACCTCCATCTTGATGCGAAGCTTGAACACCGGAACGCCCCGGCGGCGCACAACGGTCCCCGTTAAAAGGTTGCTTGAACGCACGGCGCGCCGAGCGTGTTTTCTCGCCGGGGACGCTCGCTTCGACGTGACCGAGCTCGCCTATCTTCCGACGGTCGACGACGCGTACGTCCGCACGTTCCGGGCCCGCGTCGTCGCGCTCCCGCCCGGCGGGATCGTCCTCGACCGGACCTACTTCTACCCGACGGGCGGGGGCCAGCCGTCGGACCGGGGGAGCTTGGGGGCGCCCGGGCGCCCCGGCGTCGAGGTCGTCGACGTCAGCAAGTCCGGCGCCTCGGTCCTGCACCGGCTGAAGGGAGGGGCGTCCGGCCGCCACGACCTCCACGTCGGGGAGGAGGTCGAGGGGACGGTCGATTGGGAGCGACGGCACCGTCACATGCGGCTGCACACGGCGCAGCACTTCCTCAGCGGCCGGATCTTCGCGCGGGTCGGGCGGCGCACCCGCAAGGCGAGCTTCTCCGGCCTGCGGGCGCTGCTCGAACTGGACGGCGCGCTCGACGGGGGGGTCGTACCGCAGCTGTCGGACGACGTCCGGGAGGTCGTGGCGACCCCGAGGTCGATCCGGATCCGGCACCTGCCGCGGGCCGAGTGGGACCGCCACCCGCTCTCCGAACGGAGCGGGCTGGTGCCGTTGCCACCGCACGTCGACCCGGTCCGGGTCGTCGAGATCGACGCCTCCGACACGTGCCCGTGCGGCGGAACGCACCTCCGCACGACCGGAGAGATCGGCGCGGTCGCCTTCGAGCCACCGGTCCCGCTCGGGGACGGGGGAACGAAGGTCGTCTTCACCCTGGACGCGGCCGCCCCGCCCGTTCCGCCCGCGTAACGCCGTAGACGAACACGTCGTGCCAGGCGTTGTGGTGGAACAACGCCGACCGCAGCGTTCCTTCGCGCCGATACCCCAGCCCTTCGAGCAGACGGTACGACGGGACGTTCTCGATGTCGCACGTCGCCCCGACCCGTTCGACCGTCTCGGTGGCGAAGAGGTGGTCGGTCAGCAGACCGACCGCTTCCTTCCCGTATCCCCGGCCCCGCGCCGCGCGGTGCCCCAGAATGTACCAGACGTCCACGAACTCCAGGACCGGGTGCGGCCGGTAATGGCCGACGACGCCGACGACGGTGCGGTCGGCTTTTGTCTCCACCACGAATCGCGGCGCCAGCGACACCGGGTCGCTCGAAGCGGTCTCGACCGACCGTGCGAAGTCGTCGAACGTCTCGACCCCGAACCGGTCGTACGGGGCGACGATCTCGGCGTCGTTGTACCACGCGAAGATCCCTTCGAGGTCGGCGCGCTCGGGCGGTCGTAGGCGGACGGCCGCTCCCTCGAGGACGGGCATGCTCAGAACGTCGGCTCGGCGCTCCCGTCGGCGGGCGTGTCCTCGCCCTGGCCGAGGCCTCGGGACGGGGGCCCTCGCGGCGCGGCGTCGGCCGACGGCGGGTCCGTCCCGCCGTCCGAGGGTTCGGTCCGTACCTCGATCGCCTTGCGATGCCCGCTCGGGGTCAGCGCGTAGACGTGCTTCGGCTCCGAATAGCCGACGACGTACTGCGTCCGACGATAGACCATCCGGCCCATCTCGAGGGTCCGGAGCGCTCGGCGCAGCGTTTCGGGCGGCTCCTCCGAGAACTGCCGGGCGATCCCGAACTCGGTGACCCACTGCGACGCCTCGAAGCGTACCTGCTGGCCGTGGTGCGCCAGGAGATGCAGCAGCAGCATCCGCTCGACGCGGTCGAGGTCTCCGGGGGCCAACGGACCCACTTCCCCTAGGAGACCGTCGTGATCTCGTAGCTCACGTCGAGACCGTGGAGACGCTCGTGCATTTCGCTGGTGAGACGGACGACCTCGTCGATCGTGGTCCGGTCCTTCCATTGGTAGATGAAATCGTGGATCCCCAACGCCTCTTCGAATCCGAGAGCGCGCATGACGTCGAGCACCTTGACGGGGCTAGCTCCCTCCGAGTGGAATGACATCCGAACGTACGTTCGCATCCGTTCACGCTCGGAGGCGCGGCCGCTCGCTCTCATTTGGTCGTCCGACTATATATCCTTCTGGAACTCGTGCGGCGGCCGCTATGACGCCGAACGCCGCGTCGAACCCCGTCGTCGTGACCGGGGGCGCCGGGGCGATCGGCTCGGTCCTCGTCGCGCGGCTCCTCCGCGAAGGGCACCGCGTCCACGTCCTGGACAACTTTTCCACCGGCAGTCGGGAGGCGCTCCCGACGAACGCCGAACGGCTCACCGTGACCTCCTGCGACCTCGGCGCCGGGGAGCCCCCCGCGTCGGTCTTTGCTCCCGACACCGAGCTCTGGCACCTCGCCGCGAACGCCGACGT
>JASHXN010000089.1 GCA_030043505.1 Thermoplasmata archaeon | reverse complement strand
CTGGTTCAAGTACCGAGGGATGGTCGAACCGCTGAAGCTCGTGATGGAGCAGCGCGAGGTGAAGTGGGAGACAACGTTCGGCACGATAGGACCGTACACCTTCCGCTCGTTCTTCTCCGTCAACTACAACGTCCGGACGGGCGCCGCCGACGACTACTGGACTACGATTGCCGACCCGAACTTCGCAGCCCTCGAGGACCGGATGCTGCTGCGGTTCCACCCGATGACCCCGAGCCGGTTCCGGGCCGTCGAGCGGAGCGCCGAACGCCTCGAGCTCGGCGAGATCGAGTTCGAGCTCGCAGAGGCGATCCGCGACCACCTCACCCTGGTCTACGCGGCGGAGACGGGGCACCCGCTCGTCGCGCGGACGCTCAAGCGGCGTCCTGTCCGCCTCGAGCGACCGCTCTACGAGCGCCTGCGTGCGGTCTCCGAGAAGGCGCTGAGTGGCACCAGCACGCCGAAGTTCTCTCCGCGCCTCAAGAGCCGCGCCGTGCGGCTCGCGGCCGCCGCGGCGCTCCTCACCTACTTCGACGATCCCGACGAGCTGACCCTCCAGATCGGCCCGGAGGAGACCGAGCTCGCGGCGAGGTTCTACGCCGAGGAGATCCGTGCCCGAGAAGGGCGACGAGGGAGCGCCGCGGCGTAAGCCGGCGGGCGCCCCCCGCTTTCGGCGTCCGGAGACCGACCTCGTCGCCCGGGCGGCCCGCCGGGCGATCCGTGGCGGTCGCGCCTCCTTCCCGTCGCTCACGGCGTTCCGAGCCGCGGTCGTCGAGGGCCTGCGACGCGAAGAGCCGCTTGCGACCGTCGGCGTCCGCCGCCTCCGACAGACCCTGGTCGGGATGCCGGGCGTACGCCTGTCGGTACGCTACACCGAACGCGGCGACGGAGCGCTACCGGCCCGGTGCCCGATCTGCGGAACGTCGCTCGAGCCGATACGCAACCGAACGCTGACGGGCGAGACGATCGACCTCGGCCGACAGTGCCCCAAGTGCGCCTACTGGACCCACTCTGCCCGCCGAGTGCCTGTCCGGTACGTGATTTCGCAGGGCGAGACTACCGGCCGGGCCGGGCACGGCCGGCGCTAGCTACCTACGGGCCGGGTGCTCGTCCGGAGAGGGCGGTACGTAGGGCGACGGCGGACCGGCAGGGCCCGAGCGGCGATGCCGTTCAGCCAGGAATAGCGCAACCGCCGCCCCGCACCCGCCGAGGACCAAGCCGAGGATGAACGAAGCGCCGAAGCCACCGCCGAACAGTGGCGCGGCCGGGGCAGGCGCGGCACTCGCGACCACCAGCTGGAACGTTCGGGAGAGGTTCGCCCCGGCGGCGTCGGTCACGTTTACTTCGACGTTGTAGGAACCGGCTTGGGCGTACGTGTGAACCGGTGAGTGGGCCCCGGAGTACGAGCCGTCTCCGAACGACCACACCACCTGGATCGGCCCGTCGCCCCCGGTGAGGTTCGCGTAGAACCGAACGGGGTCGCCTACCCTAGCCCCAGAGGCCCCCGGTGCGATCGTGAAACTTCCCAGCAGATCGGGCTCGACCAGTACCTCGACGGTCGCCTGTCCCACCACGCCGACAGCGTCCGTGTATCGAAACTCGACCGGGTAGAGGCCGGGAGACCCCCAGGCATGGCGGGCCGAGAGACCCGTCGCGGTCGAGGCGTCCCCGAACGACCAAGCACCGGTACCGGGCGCCGACCCGCCAACGACCGTCGCGTTGAATCGGAGAGGGACGCCGACGTCGGTAGTGTTCCCCCTCGCCGCTTCGATACCCGCCGACGGTACGGCCGCTACGGTGACAGCCGCCTCGGAGACGAAGACTGAGCCGCCGCCGTCGGTGACGGTGAGAGCGACGACATAGACTCCCGGTGTCGTGTAGGTAGTCTCCGTCGAATTCGTCGTCGAGCTTGCGTCATCCCCAAACACCCAAGAATACGTGTACGGGACCGTGCCGTTCGAAGCGGTTGCGGACATGGCGACTGGAACGTCGACGTCGGCCTCGCGAAGGTTGTTGACCCCGATCGTTAGGTGGACTGCCATGGCGCTGGCTACGGAGAGGCCCGCCTGCCCGGTCGAGCTCTGGCCGAGCGCGTCCACGACCCTCACCACGACCGTGTACTCGCCCGCCTGCGTCGGAGTACAGGCCAAGTCGGGCGAGTTCAAGGAGACGCAGCCCTGTGGAAGACCGGAGTAACTCAGCGTAGAGACGCCGTCTCCCCCCTCGGCGCTGACAGCGAGCTCCGCGGTCACGTTGACATCAACGTGCGAGGGGCTGAACGCCGCGGTGAGGACGGACGGGGTTGTCGTGACGACGGAAATCGTGCCGGAGACAACGTTCGCAGACAGAACGGCCCCCGACCCCGGGAGCCCGCCCGCCATGCCCGACGTCGCGCCGAGTGAAACCGGTTCGAAACCGGTAGATACCTCGGTGAGCGAATTCTGCCCCGCAGCAACCGAAGACCCGTTGACGAACGAAATCTCCCCGGAGAAGGAGCCCGTCCAACTTCCGACCGCGATCGACCCCTGGGCCGGGTCGTACGTAACTCCACCGACGTGGAGGTGGGGCGCTATGGGGATCGCTCCCCCGGCTTCGGCGTCGGTTGTCGGCTCGATCGCATGGAGGCTACTCCCGACGACGTACACGAGCCGGTCGGCCGGGTCGTAGACCAGGGCGGACGCATTTGCCACCACGGGAAGGGACGACGCCAAGACCGCACCCGTCGACCCGTCGAACGTGAGAGTGCCTTTGCTCGACCCGTTCAGAGCCGTCAGCGCGTCTGCAACGGGATCGAGAACCATCGCGGAGCCGCTGGCTACGGAGAGTTTGACCCGCGGAACGCTGCCGTGGGCCTGAAGCGAGTCGGCAGGGAGCCCGATCACCTCGCCCAACGAGGGCCGTCCGATCCAGAGTAGCCCGCTGACTTGGTCGTCGACCAGCGGTGCATTCGCCCCGGGCAAGGACACATTCTGG
>JASHXN010000010.1 GCA_030043505.1 Thermoplasmata archaeon | reverse complement strand
CGGTACGTTCGGGATCGACTTGCCCGCGTGCAGGACGTACCGCTCGATCGAGTGGCCCGTAAGATCGCTGATCGGTTTCAGGCCGCGGGCGCGGATCGCCCCGGCGACGGCGCGCCCGACCGCCTCGACCTCGCCGTCGGCCCGCACCGCGCGGATCCCGGCGGCGAGGGCCTCGTGGACCGCGGCGATCAGGTGGGCGTGCCGACGCCCGCCGCCGACCTCGACGGTGTCCGCCGTATCGGCGACCGCGCCGTCCAGGTGCGCCCCGACATCGACCTTGACGAGGTCCCCCTCCACGAACGCCGCCTCGTCCGCGGGATCGGGGGTGTAGTGCGCGGCCTCGTTGTTCCGGGAGAGGTTCGCGGGGAACGCCGGCTGCGCGCCTTGCTCGCGGACGAACGCCTCGATCGCGTCGGCGACGTCCCGCCGTCGAGCGCCGGGCCGGACGAGGCGCAGGCCCAATTCGCGCGCCTCGCCGGCGATCCGCGCGGCGGCGCGCCACCGCTCCAGTTCCGCGCCGTCGGGACTCACGCGCGAGCAACCTCCCGGGGACGGGTTCCCGTCAGGTCGACCAACGTCGACGGGACGCCCGTCGGGGCCGGCGGCGCGGAGACGTACGCACGGACGCGGCGGCCGAACGCGCGACGAGCGGCGGCGAGCGACGCGACCGGAGGGCGGCCGCTGAGGTTGGCGGACGTCGCCACGAGCGGTCCCGCGCGCCGTGCGAGCTCGAGGGCGAGCGGATGGGCCGGTACGCGGAGGCCGATCCGCGGGCTCCGGCCGACCTCCGGCGCGAGGCTCCGTCGCGCCGCCGGAGTCGGGTGGACGAGGACGGTGTACGGGCCGGGGAGCGCGTCCCGCACGAACCGCCGGGCCGACGCGGAGAAGTCGCCCCACCGTTCGAGCTCCTCGACCGAGCTGACCGCCACGGAGTACGGACGGTTCGGTCCCCGGCCTTTCGCCTCCGAGAGCCTCGCGACCGCCCGGGCATCGAGCGCGCGGGCGGCCAGCGCGTAGAGCGTATCGGTCGGGTGGACGACCAGCCCGCCGGCGCCGAGCGCGCGGACGGCGGCCTCGACGGGCCGCCCCATCGCCCTAGAAGTACTCCTCGCCGACGCGGGAGTAGGCGAGGTACTCGTCGGGCGCGAAGTACAGGGCGAGCTCGCGCGCCGCCGAATCGGGGGAGTCGGAGGCGTGGACCAGGTTCGGGGTGATGCCGAGCGCCAGGTCGCCGCGGATCGTCCCCGGGGCGGCCGTCTGCGGGTTCGTCGCGCCGGTGAGCAGCCGGGTCACGGCAATGGCGGAGCGTCCCTCCACGGCGAGCGCGAACGACGGCCCGGAGGTGATGTGCTGGATCAGCGCCGGATAGAACGGCTTGCCCTGGTGCTCCGCATAGTGGCGCTGCGCGAGCTCCGGCGGGATGCGCAGGAGCTTCCCCGCCACGACCTTCAGGCCCTTGTGCTCGAGCCGGCCGACGATCTCCCCGACCAGCCCGCGACGGACCCCGTCCGGCTTGACGAGCACCAAGGTCCGCTCGACGTTCCCCTCGGCCATCGCGGGGGCGAGTCGGGTCCTCGGGTAAAGCTTTCCCGGCGGGGGTGGCGAACCGCTTAGCGGGGGCCGAGTTCGCCCCGCCGTGGCCCGCCGCGGTACGCCGCACCGAGGATCCTCCGAAGGCCGTCGAGGGGCGGTCGGGCTCGACCTCGCCGGCGCGACGAGCCGGCGTACCGGATTCTGCCAGCTCGGTCCGGGCCTGCGGACCCGGACCGCCGTGCTCGGCTCCGACGTGGAGATCGTGGCGGCGGTGGCGGAGAGCCGTCCCGCCGTCGTCGCGATCGACGCTCCGCTCGCGCTCCCCCGCGGACGGCGCTCGCTCGCCCGCGCCGGTCCGCCGCATCTGCGCGCGTGCGACCGAGAGCTCCTCGCCCTCGGGATCCGGTTCTTCCCCGTGACGCTCGGCCCGATGCGGCAGTTGACGGCCCGCGGGATGCGGCTCGCCCGCGCGCTGCGGGCGCAGGGCTGGGAGGTGATCGAGGCGTACCCCGGCGGGGCGCAGGACGTGCTCGGACTCCCGCGCAAAGGCGACGGCGAGCGAGCGCTCCAGGCCGCCCTGGTCCGGTTCGGCTTCCGCGGGGACGTCGCCGATCGACCTCTCACGCACGACGAACTGGACGCCGTCGCGTGCGCCTACACCGGCCGCGAGCACTTCGCCGGACGTTCGCTCGTGCTGGGGGACCCGGACGAAGCGGAGCTCGTGCTGCCCCGACCCCGATGGCGGCCGGCGGGGCGATGACGCGACGACGATTCCGGCTCCACCCCGCCGTGCGCGGATTCGACCGCGCCGCGGAGACGTACGAACGCGGCCGTCCCGGCTACCCGGCCGCAGCGGTGCGGTACGTCGGGCGGGCGCTCGGCCTCGGACCGGGGCGGACGATCGTCGACCTGGCGAGCGGCACCGGCAAGCTCACCCGAGCGCTGCGACCCCTGGGCGCGGCGCTGCTCGCGGTCGAGCCGACGGCCGGGATGCGGCGGGTCTTCGCGCGCACGGTCCCGGACGTACCGGTCCTGAACGGGACCGCGGAAGCGATGCCGCTGCCCGATCGGTTCGCGGACGCGGTCGTCGTCGGGCAGGCGTTCCACTGGTTCCGGGCCGGTCCTGCCGTCCGGGAGATCGGACGGGTCGTCCGCCCCGGCGGGGGGATCGCGCTGCTGTGGAACACCCGCGACGACTCCGTGCCGTTCTCCCGGAAGCTCACCGAGATCCAGGACCGAGCCGGAGCGGCGATCGCCCACCGGGGCGAGAGCCGCTGGCGGGCGCGGTTCGACCGCGCGCGGGGTCCGTTCGGCCCGATCCGGCAGCGCACGTTCCACCACACGGTTCCGATGGACCGGGCGACGGTCGTCGACCGGGTGCTCTCCGTGAGCGCCATCGCGGCCCTGCCGCCCGCCCGACAGCGGGCGGTCGCCGGCGAAGTGCGCCGCATGCTGGCGCGCGACCCCGGCACCGCCGGGAAGGCAACCGTGCAGCTCCCTTACCGTACCGAAGTGTTCACCGCGCGCCGCCGGTAGCTCTCCCGCGCCCGGGAGGCCGTGCACTCCGGCGACCAGCTGCAGCCGGCGCACTTCGCGGGCGCCGGATCGGCGCGTCCGTCGTACTCCGCCCGGACCTCGACGAGGAGGGCGAGCAACCTCCGGCGCAGGGGCGCGTCCCAGGGGACGATGACCTCGCGATCGTCGTACCTCAGGACGCCGAAGGCGGGCGCGCGCCCCGTCGCTTCCTCGAGCAGGAGACAGTAGGCGGCCAGCTGGATCGTGTGGGAGGGGAACGGCCCGCCTGCGGGGTACGGGCGGTGCTTGAGCTCGACCGGAACGAACGTGCCGTCCGGCCGGCGACGGACGGCGTCCGGTCGACCGACGAGACGGTACCGCTCCGAGCGCAGGGCGCGGGACGGACCGACGTCGACCGAGACGAGGGAACCGAGACGGCGTTCGGCCCGGCCGCGCGCCAGCGAGACCGCCCCCGCCGCGAAGGCCACGACGCCGGCGGCGAGGAGCAGCCACGGGAGGAGTGGGATCATCGAAACCCCCCGACAGAGAGCCAGGCTCCGAGGAGGAGCACGACGCCGAGCACGGCGACCGCCCAGGGGAGCAGCGGATGCTCGGACCTCCACCGTTGCGCCGACAGCTCGCGCGCATGGTAGGCGGTGCCGGCGTTCGAGGAGGCGGACGCCGGCGCGGGACCGCGGGTCGTCCGGTAGTGCCACGCGCGCGGACAGAACGCGTACTCGGCGAGCTCGCTCGGCGACGTCCACCCGTCGCGGTCGGGCACGCCGGCGCGCCGGAGTACCGAAGCTTACGGGTTGTGCTCGAGGCGCACCGGCGCCCTACGCGTCGGCGTTGTCGTCATCCGCCTTCGCGGCCGGCTTGGCGGGCGCCTTCGCCGCAGCCTTGGTGGCCGGTTTCGTCGCCGACTTGGCGGCTCCCTTG
>JASHXN010000088.1 GCA_030043505.1 Thermoplasmata archaeon | reverse complement strand
CGGGTCAGGATCGGGAAATAGAAGTAGATCCCGGCGAAGATCGCCATCAGCGTCCCTCCGAGCAGGATGTAGTGGAAGTGCGCCACGACGAAGTACGTGCCGTGGTACAGGTAGTCGATCGGGATCGAGGCGAGCATGAGGCCGGAGAGGCCTCCGATCACGAAGCCGGTGATGAACGCCACCGAGAACCACATCGGCACGGCCATCCAGATCCGGCCGCCCCAGAGCGTCGCGACCCAGTTGAACGTCTTCACCGCGCTCGGGACGGCGATCGCCATCGTCGTGAGCATGAAGACGAACCGGATGTTCGTCGCGATGCCGGTGACGAACATGTGGTGCTCCCAGACGGCGAACGAGAGGACCGCGAACGCCCCGAGCGAGATCGCCATCGCGCCGTAGCCGTAGATGTCCTTGCGCGCGAGCTTCGGGATGACGGTCGAGATGATGCCGAACGCCGGCAGCACCATCACGTAGACCTCCGGGTGCGCGAAGAACCAGAAGACGTTCTGGTACAGCAGCGCCCCGCCGAGCGGCGTGCCGTTGGCGGCGGCGAGGATGTGCGTCCCGAACAGCCGGTCCGAGAGGATCATCGTCAGCCCGACCGAGAGCGACGGAAGCGCGAAGATCAACAGGACCGAATTGATCAGCGTCGCCCAGACGAACAGCGGCATGTTCCAGTAGTGGACGCCGGGGGCGCGGTGCTTGACGATCGTGACGAGGAAGTTCACCGAACCGAGCATCGAGCTGATCGTCAGGATGTGCAGCCCGAGGATCCACAGGTCGATCCCGTTCCCGGGGAGCGTCACGGAGAGCGGGACGTAGCCGGTCCACCCGGCGTTCGCGTTCGACAGGATCAGGATGACGCCGGCCGGCGGGAGCAGCCAGAAGGCGATGGCGTTGATCCGGGGGAGCGCCATCTCCTTCGAGCCGATCATCGACGGCACGAGGAGGTTGCCGAACCCGGCCAGGGTCGGCATGATGAACATGAAGATCATCAGCACCCCGTGCATCGTGAACAGCGTCGAGTAGACGTCCGGGGAGATCCCCAGCGTCGTCTGCGGGTCGAGGCCCAGGCCCTGGACGAAGCCTAGGTCGGTCCGGATCAGCATGGCGTAGATCCCGCCGATGAAGAAGAACAGAATCCCGATGCCGATGTACATCAGGCCGATGCGGCGGTGGTCGGTCGTGAACACCCACTTGCGGAGCAACGCCACGACCCACGGGCCGCGGTAGGTGAGCAGGACGAGGAAGAACGCGGCCAGGCCGGCGATCAGCCCGACCATCACCTCGAGGCTGGTGAAGCTGCTCGCGGGCGCGCCGAAGTTCATGCGAGCAGGCTCCCGAGCAGGTAGGCGATCGCGGCCGCCGCCGCGACCGCGACGACGATCTTCAGGAACCGGATCCACGCGTCCGTCCCGTAAACGGCGGGCTGGCTCGGGCGGAACCGGCGGCCGAGCGGCCAGGAGCGGTAGGCGCGGTCGACGAGATGGAACAGCGTCGCCCCCATCAGCGCCATCAGGCTGACGGCGAGCCCGAACGACCGCTCGTTGCCGGGAGCGGTCAGCGAGCCGAGCTGCAGCACGTAGAAGATCAGGACGCCGATGCCGAGGAGCAGCAGCAGCGTGACGACCGCGTAGAGGTCGAGCGTGCGGTTCTGGAACTGGGCCAGCTCGCGGTCGGAGAGCTCGCTACTCAAAGAACGGCACCCTCCGGCCGAGAGCCCCGCGGTAGCGGTCGACGCGGTACAGGACCCCGATCATGAACAGCAGCGCGAGGAACGCGACGAGCGCCCCGAAGGCGGCGATCACCACGCCGGTCCACGCACCGGAGATCGCCCCGAGGACCCCGTCGACGCACGTCGCCGCGCCGACCGCGCCGAAGACGAGCAGGGCGAGGAGGACCCCCCAGAGCGCGCCGGTCTTGGCGTCGGCCGGCTTCGCCGTCTCGTCAGTCATGCGCCCGCACCTCCGCGGCTCCGACCGGCGCCCCGACGGGGGTGGGCCGGCCGTAGACGCCCGGCAGCGAGCCGGCGCGCGCCTCCAGGCGCCGGCGGTAGCTGCGCGCGTACCGCCAGTGGAACAGGAGCACCGCGACGGCGTTGACGGCGAAGATCGGCCCCAGCGTCTCGGCGACCTGCATCGGCAGGATCTGCACGCCCGGGGTCTCGCCGCCCCAGACGGTCATGATCACGAAGAAGCCGAGCAGCGAGGTGGCGGCCCAGATGAACAGCGGCCGGTCGCGCGGATGCGTCCGCTTCGACCGGTCCAGGAACGGCAGGAACAGGATGAACACCAGGATCGCCGTCGAAGCCCCGACCGCGAGGACCGGCGTCACGCCGTAGAAGTCGACCAGCTTGAACAGCCAGAGGAAGTACCAGTCCGGTTCCGTCACCCCCGGGGTGACCGCGAGGTTGCCGACGTACGTCGGCAGGTTCCACGGCCACAGCGCGGCGATCCCGAACAGCAGGCCCGTGTAGAGTAACCCCCACTTGCCGATGTACAGCAGGATGTGGGGCATGAACGGGACCTGCGACTTCCCCTCCCGGTCGGTGAAACGCCGCCGCTGGAGCGGGTCGGACGACGCCGGCGGCGCGATCCCGTGCGACTCGAACAGCGCGACGTGGGCGTAGAGGAGCGCCGCCAGCGCGAGCGGGATGAGCAGCACGTGGGCGTCGAACATCCGCGAGAGAAGCCCTTGCGACGTCCCGTCCGCTAAGATGAACGGCCCGAGCATCGGGCCGACCGTCGGGAGGCGGAGCGCGAGGACGATGCCGACGTTCGTCGCGTTGTACGAGAGCTGGGTGTACGGGAGGAGGTAGCCGGTGAACCCCATGCCGAGGGTCAGGACCATCAGCAGGGTGCCGACCATCCACGAGAATTCGCGGGGGGCCTTGTACACGCCGAGGTAGTAGCCCCGGAAGAAGTGGACGAACATCAGGAAGATCATCGCGTAGGCACCGTACAGGTGCGTCGAGAGCAGGAGCGAGCCCATCGGCACGGAATGGATGATGTAGTACGTCGAGCACCACGCGGCCGGCGAGGGGGCCAGGCTCCCGACCGTTTGCCCGCACGCGGTGTACGTCGCGTTCGTCGCCGTGCTCGGCTGGTAGTAGAGGAGCAGCAGCGCACCGGAGACGACCTGGTACAGGAACGCGTTGACGACGAACGCCCCGGTCCAGTACGACGGCTTGAACGAGAACTCCGGCTGCGGCCGCAGCGCCCAGCGACGCATCGAGGTCCGGTCCTCGACGAACCCCCAGATCCGGTTCAGGGTCCGATTGTACCATCGTGAGAAACCCAACGCTCCGGCCTCCTAGCTCGGGAAGTTGCAGAGCCAGACCGGCGTCTCCTTCTGCAGCGGGCTCGAGGCGCCGACCCCGTAGTCGCCCTCGAGCGTGTTGAGATGCCCGTTCACCGGCGGGCTGCCCGGCGTCATCCCGATCGCCGAGATGATGTCGGTCTTCGGGTCGGCCAGGAGGACGACCTGCGGAAGCGGGAGCACCGCCGGTCCGGTCAGGTTCGCCGCGCCGTTCGTGACGTCGTAGGTCGAGCCGTGGCAGGAGCAGTGGATGTAGAACGGCTGGCCGTTGAAGGTCTTCGAGCACGTGCCCGGCGGATAGTACGAGATCGCCGGCGCG
>JASHXN010000087.1 GCA_030043505.1 Thermoplasmata archaeon | reverse complement strand
GCTCGCGGAGCTCGCACTGACCGCCCCGGTCCCCGCAGACGGCGGCGACGCGCCCCGACCCCCCTCGACCGACGCGCTCCCCGGCCGCGACGCGGAGAGGTTCCTCCTGGAGGCGGCCGTCGGCGCGCTCGCCCGCCTCCCGCCGCGCGCGCGGGAGCCCCGGGTCGCCGCGACGCTGGACCGGCTCGAGGCCCGGCTTCCCGAGGAGGTCAAGCGCCGCCGCGCCGAGCTGGTCGCTCCCGGGACCGTGGCCCCGGAACGCCCGCCGACCCTAGGGGAGCTCATCCGTCAAGCGCGTGTGGGGCCGACGGCGAGGCGATCGTGACGCGGGTGCGGGAGTTCCGGCGGGCGGACGGCGAGCGGATGTTCCGGTTCCTGAAGGAGGAGTTCCCGGAGGAGGAGCAGATCCTCGGCATGCGGGCCGAGGGGTTCCGGGACCTGATCGCGCGGCTCTACCGCGCCGACATCCGCCTCGCGCTCGGCTTCCTGCGCCTCGTCGGGCGGTCGCCGTTCCACCTGTACGTCGTCGAGGACGGGGACGGGATCGTCGCGACGACCCTTCTGTCGTTCGCGGCCCAAGCCGGGTTCATCAGCACCGTCGTCGTCGCCCCGACGCACCGGCGGCACGGACTCGCGCGCCAGTTGCTGGAGACGGCGCGGGCTACGACCGCCCGTCGGCGTCTGCCGTTCGTCGCCCTGAGCGTCCTCGAGGAGAACGCCCCGGCGCGGGCGCTCTACACCTCGATCGGCTACGAGACGCTCGACCGCCGCCGGTACCTGGTGCTCGACCGGCCTTCCGTCGGCGGGGCCGCCGGAGCCCCGGCACCGATCCGCCCGTTCCAGAAGCGCGACGCGCCGGCGCTCGCCGAGATCGCCACGCGCAGCGCCCCGCCGAAGGTCCAGGAGGTGCTGCCGTTCCGCGCCCGCGACCTCTCCTCCGGGTCGATCGCCGACAAGGTCTTCGCGGCCCGTACCGCGTCGTGGGTCGTCGACCGGGGCCACGGACCCGAGGCGCACGTCGCGGCGACCAGCACGCCCACCACCGAAGCGGCGCACCTGAGCACGCCGATCATCGGGGAGACCGTCGAGCCGGGGCACGCGTCGGCGCTCGTGCGCACGGCGCTCGACTGGCTCGCGGCGCAGCAGCCGGCGCGCGTCGTCGTGAGCGTTCCCGACACGCACCCGAAGGCCCGGGCGGCCCTGGAGGAGGTGGGGTTCCACGACGCGTTCGCCCTCCTCACCCTCTACCGCCGGAGCAGCTGAGCCCGGAACCCTGCGGCCGTCGGTCGACCTCTACCTGCAGCCGGCCGTCGTCGGCGGCGGGCTCGGGGACATCGACGAGGTCCTCGCCGCCGGTCGGCATCTCGCCCGCGCCGGGTTCTCGCTCCAGCTGTTCCGCCGACCGGGCGCCCCGCTCCCGGCGTCGGTCGACGGCCCGTGGGAGTGGCCGCCGCACCGGAAGACTTCCGTGCTCCGGCCTCGCGCGCGGGTCGCCGTCACGGTCACCCCGGCCTGGGGCGTCAGCGCCGCCCCTCCGACCGACGGGCCGCTGGGCCGGCCGGGACCGTGGGCCGTCGAGTCGGCCGCGATCGAGCGGGCGTACGGCCGCTCGCGGACGGTCCACGTCAGCCTGGAGGAGTTCGCCCGGACCCTCACGGTGCGCGCCGAGAACCGGGAGCGGTTGCGGGAGGGCGGGGTGCCGGCGCGGCAGATCCCCGTTCGACTGGCCGACGCAGAGCGGCGCGGGGAACTGGCGACGTACCGGCAAGCGTTCGAGCGGTTCCGGGCGTTCGAGCGGCCGAACGTTCTCCACCTGTTCGCGACCTTCGCCTACGATCGACGCTTCGCCGCCGAGTTCCCCGCGGCCGTGCAGTGCGGGCCGCTGTACTCGGGTCGCCGGTCGACCCGCCGCGGACCGCCGAGCCGAGAGCCGGAGTGGATCTGGTACGCGAGCCCCCCGAGCGCGGAGGGACTCGTCGACGACGTCCTCGCCGGGCTGGCCCGGGCGGACGGACACGCGCGGCTCGTCGTCCGGACGCCGAGATCGTGGGCTGGCCGCCACGACGACCGGGCGCTGGCGGTCGTGTCGTCCCCCCTTCCGTCGATCGTGTGGCGCCGCCGCTTCGACCGCGCCGCCGTGCGGATCGTCACGGGTAGTCGCACGCTGCTCGAGGCGGTCGAGCACGGCGGGCCATTCCTGTACTTCAACGGCCTGCTCGGCCGCGGCGCCGGGCGGCGTCGCCACCGGCCGGAGAAGATCGTCCAGCTCCTGCGCCTCGCCCGCCACGCCGACTGGCCGACCGCGTTGATCGACGACCTCGGTGCGTTCTCCCGCGGGGCTCGGGTCGCGGAGGTGGCGGCGTCCGCCGCGTCGCGCGTCGGCCCGTGGCGCGCGTTCCCCCGGCTGCCGAGATCCCGGGGGATGGCCCCCGGCTACGAAGAGGCCGGGCCGACGCTCGTTCGCTTCGTCCGCCACCTCGCCGAGGGGGCCGACCCCGGGGAGGCGGTCGCCGCCGCCCGGGCCACCTCCCACCGTTAAGCGCCGCGACCTCCTCTCCGCCCCCCATGGCGTCGAGCGCGGCGAGTCCCCCGGCGGTCGCCCGTGCCCTTGTCGGCTCGGCGCTGGAACTGCGACGGGACGAGCAGCTGGTCGTCCTGAGCTGGAACCACACGCTCCCGTGGGCCGCCGCGGTCGTCGCCGAAGCGCGTCGCCTCGGCGCCCGGCCTCTCCTCGTGCTCGAGGACGAGACGGCGTTCTGGCGCGCCGTCGACCTCGCGCGCTCGACCGCGGGGTGGAAGACGCTCCCCCGGACCGCGCGCGCCGCCCTCCGGACGGCGGACGCGTTGCTGTACTTCCCCGGCCCGGCCGACCGTCCCCGGATGCGGGGGCTGCCCCGCGACCTATTGGAGCCGCTCGCCGGCCACGACGACCTGTGGCTGGCCCCCCGCACGCGAGCCGGACCCCGGAGGGTCCGGTGCCTGCTCGGCTACGCCTCCGACGCCCAGGCCGAGCATTGGGGCGTGCCGGGGGCGATGTGGCGGAGCCAGCTGCTCCGCGCGATCTCGGAAGCCGACTACCCCGCGATCGCCGCCGCCGGCCGGCGCGCCGAGCGCCTCCTCGCGCGGGGTCGCGAGCTCCATATCACCGGCGACGACGGGACGGATGTCCGTCTGCGGCTGCGGCACCGGGCCCCGTGGGTCGACGACGGCTGCGTCGACCCGCGCGACCGCCGTCGGGGGGCGGTCGTCGCGACCGCGCCCGCCGGGTCGGTCGTCGTCGCGGTCGACGAGCGCTCCGCCGTCGGCACCGCCGTGGCGAACCGCCCGAGCTTCCTGGTGGCCGGCAAGGTCGAGGGAGGGCAGTGGGAGATGGAAGGGGGGCGCCTGCGCAACTACTGGTACGCCGAGGGGGCGGAGGCGTTCGAAGCGGAGTTCGCGGCCGCGCCGCGGGGCCGCGAAACGGTCGCGCTCGTCGGGATCGGGCTCAACCCCGCGCTGGCCCCGGGGGTCCCGCACGCGGAGGACCAGGAAGCCGGCGCCGTCACGCTCGCTGTCGGGGGGAACACGATGTACGGCGGGGCGAACCGCTGCCGCTTCCTGTCGTGGATCACGGTCGGCAAGGCAAGCGTGGCGGTCGACGGGGTGCCGCTCTGTGACCGCGGGCAGCTCGTCTAGCCCGGCGGCCCGCCTCGGGCGCGCGTTCTTCGACCGCCCGACGGCCGTCGTCGCCCGGGACCTCCTCGGAGCCGAGCTGCTCGTTCGCTACGGCCCGTCCGTCCGTCGGGTACGGCTTGTCGAGACGGAGGCGTACGTCGCCGGAGACCCGGCGAGCCACGCGTTCCGGGGCCCGACCCGCCGCAACCGATCGATGTTCGGCGCCCCGGGGACGCTGTACGTCTACCGCATCCACCAGGTCTGTTGCGCGAACGTCGTCACGCGGCCGGGCGAGGCGGTGCTCCTCCGCGCCGGGGAGGTCCAGGGCGAGGACCGCGCGGCGTCGGGGCCCGGACGCCTTTGCCGCCATCTCGGCCTGACCGTCGCCGACGACGGCACCGACACGACGCGCGGTCGCCGGATCGGCCTCTGGCCCGGATCAGCCGGACCGCGTCGCATCGTGCGGGGTCCGCGCGTCGGGATCCGTCGGGCGGCGGAGCGCCCGCTGCGGTTCGCGCTCGCCGGTTCGCCCGCGGTCTCGTCGCCGAGGCCGTCGGGATGGGCGGTTACTTCAGCTTCGCCCAGTGGTAGCCGCGGCGACGGGCGGAGGCGCCGAAGCCGCACGAGGCGCAGACCGCCTTCTGGCGGTGGTAGGCGTGGCGGCCGCACCGCCGGCAGATGACGTGGACGATCTTGCCGCCGCGCTGAGACGGAGTTCCCTTTCCCATCGCTCGCTCCTTACGGGGAGATGTAGACGACCGAGTCGCCTCGGACGAGGGTGAGGCCCGGATGCGGGGTGACCGTCTGCTCGACGACCTCCTCCGCGGAAGAGAGGACGACGTTCAGGTGCTGGTCGTAGGCGTCCAGAACGCCCCGGAACGACCGCCCGCCGCGCGTGGCGACGAGCACCCGCTTGTGCAGGCTCTGCTCGAGCAGGTCCATCGGCTTCATCGGGGGGCACGGGGAGAAAAGGTCGGCTTCTTAACCTTGCCGAGCGCGGCGAGGGCCCGTCCGGCGGCCCGGCTCGGCGCGCGAAGCTCGGACGCCCGGGCCGTCCACGCGGTGACCGCGGCGGCGACGGCGTCGACCGAACCGGACGCTCGGAGCGTTCGGACGGTCCCCGGGGCGGCGGCCCGCAGCGCGGCGCCCACGAGACGGACCTCCAGGCGTCCGACCCGCTCGTGCCGTTCCCGGAGGGCGGGGGGGTGTCGCAGCGGGTCCTGCGAGGCGCGACGGCGTCGGGTCGCCGCGTCGACCGACAGGTAGACGGTGAGGTCCGGCAGCCCGAGCTTGCCCGCCGCGGCGAGCGCCACGCCCCGACGGAGGACCCGCTGCCACGTCGCCTCCGTCCCTTCGCCGGTGAGCCGTAGCCCCAGCGTGTAGCTGACCGGCCCCAGAAAGCCGGTGTCGGAAACGACCGTTCGGCCGCCGCGCACCCGTCGCCGGCCCTCCGCGTACCGGCGCGCCTCCTCGTCCAGGAGCGCGCGCTCGACCCGCCCGAGGTCGGACTGGGACGTCACGTCGATCCGCGGGCGGGGATCGAGCCGGTCGTACGCCTCGTCCAACCGGAGCCAGCCGTTGCGACGGGCGAGCGCGGTGGCGACCGCGCTCTTGCCCGCGCCGGACGGCCCGTCGAGCGCGAGCAGCACCGGGGTCGGCGCCCGGACGGCCATGGCCGACCGAGCGCCGCCGGAGGAAAACCGTGGCCGTCGGAGGGGGGGCTATACGCGCGGTCCGTCTCGACCGGCCGATGGCCGCCCCGGCCCGCCCGCACCGGTTCGCCGCGCGGGTGCTCGACGGCGCCACGCCGGCCGAGCTGGTCCGGGAGCTGGAGGCGACCGACAGCGATCCCGAGGGCGTGGGGATCATGGCGCGGAAGGCACGGATCTATCCGGTCCGGCTCGACGCTGTGCCGCTGAAGGCGGCCCCGCTGCTCAAGCAGGAGCTCCTCTCCGTCGGAGGCGACGCGGCGCACGCGCGCGGGGTCGCCGACCACTCCGTCGCCGACTCCCCCGCCGTCCTGCTCGCCACGTGGGGCCAGTACCAGCACCTGCTGCCGAAGCTCCGCCGTCAGCCGTTCGGGCTCGCGGCGCTCGCCGACGAGGTCGAGCGCGCGCTCCGGGCCTACGCCGGACACGGCCCGGCCCTGTTGCCCGGGGCGCACCGCTCGTGGCCGCTCGGGGGAAGGCCGCGGGTCCTCGGCGTGGTCAACGTCACGCCCGACTCGTTCTCCGACGGGGGCCGTTTCCTGGAACCGGCCGCGGCGGTCGCGGAAGCGGAGCGGCTGGTCCGGGAAGGGGCGGACGCGATCGACCTCGGCGCGGAGTCGACCCGGCCCGGCGCGACGCCGGTCGCTCCGGACGCCGAATGGGCCCGCCTCGAACGCGTGCTGCCGGCGGTCGTCGAGCGGGTGTCGGTGCCGGTGTCGGTCGACACCCGCCACCCGGAGGTCGCCCGGCGCGCGCTGGACGCGGGCGCGGACGTCGTGAACGACGTCGAAGGCCTACGGGACCCGGCGATGCGACGGCTCGTCGCCGAGCGCGGCGCGGCGGCGATCGTGATGCATCTGCGCGGGACGCCGGCGACGATGCAGCAGGACACCGGTTACGCCGACCTGCGGCAGGAGGTGTTCCGGGCCCTCGCGGAGGCGGTCGACCGGGCGGTCGCCGACGGGATCCCCGCGGAGCGGCTCGCCGTCGACCCCGGGCTCGGTTTCGGCAAGAGCGCCGAGCAGAGCCTCGAGCTGCTCGCGCACATCGGCGAGCTGCGGAGCCTGGGAGTACCGGTCGTCGTCGGCGCATCGCGGAAATCGTTCCTCGGCTGGGCGACCGGCGAGGACGAGCCGACGGCCCGGGTCGACGCGGGGGTGGCGGCGGCGGTCTACGCCGCCGAGCACGGGGTCTCGATCGTGCGGACCCACGACGTCGGCCCGACCGTGCGGGCGCTCCGGCTCTGGGAGCGGATCGGGGCGCTCCGCCGCCGCCCGCCGTCGAGCGCCGAAGGACGCGCCTCCGCCGACGCGCTCCTGTAGGCGAAGCTCCAGCGGCGGCTCAGCGCTGCGCGAACAGCACCGAGTTCTCGAGGTCCCGCCAGACGACCTCGACGGTGCGGAACCCCCCGCGCCGCAGCGCCCGCCGGTGGTTCTCGAGCGGCGAATCGTCGTGGCTGGGGTGTTGGCTGTGCCGGCGCGCCCGCTCCGGGAACAGCGGCCCGAGCTCCGGGTCCTTCGCGGCGTCGGCCCACCACTTGTCCCAGCTGGCCCAGCCGGCGTTGCGGCGTCGACCGCGCAGGCGTACCCGGCGGACCTTCTCGGCGAGCCGCGAAAGGTCCCGCTCCTTCGGCCCCCACGGGAGGCGGTCGCCGTTCAGGACGACCCCGCCCGGTCGGATCAACCGCCCCAGGTCGGCGTAGAGCCGGCGCAGCGGCCCCGGCTCCAGCCAGTGGAGCGCGGTCGTGCTGACGGCGGCGTCGAACCGTCGCT